>NZ_JAMYVA010000031.1:0-63090 GCF_040323505.1 Mesorhizobium sp. M0040 | reverse complement strand
ATGCAACGCGCCAGACGCTCGGCCACCCGCAACCGCTTTTCCACCTCGGCCAAGGCCAGAACGCCGCTGTTGGACGACAGCATGCCGCCGTCGAAACGGGCGAGGACGGACTTGCCGCCGACTGATGACAAACCGCTCAGCGGCAGCGCAAGATCGTTCATGGTGGGTGTGGTCTCCGGGAAATGGTTCGGATCGGCTTAAGCAACCAAATCCTACGTCATTTCCGATCAGATCCCGAGCAGCCAGCCAGTATTCGACCGTCGCTGGCGCCTCCGCCCACTGAGGCCTTGTGCTTCCTCCAGCGAGTCAAGCCGATCACCATGCGTGTCGCCAGTTCTGGTGCTCACCCACGTGCCATTTGCGATCTTGTGTCGGTGAGAGCACCGCAAGCACCTCCCCTGCTAGAGGGCAAGGCGGCTTGCGTCGCCCGTGTTGTTACTATTCTTCGCTGTGGTCGGAGTTTTTTCCTTGGCTTCGGAATCGGGACATTCGGCTTTGCAAAAAAATAGGCCATCGTGGTCGATCGTCACGCCCCCGAGTTCGGGGGCACGATGGGACGACAACGGCAGCGCAAGCTCCATTTTCGCGAGGGGCTCGTCCCTTCAAATACTTGATGCATTTGCGCTTTGCGTACCTCCGTGCATGTTGCTCGATGCCAGGCGGAGACCTCTGTCTAAACGATCGCGCATCGATGCAACGCCCACGCGTAGATCGCCATCATCGCGGCGATCGCTTTGCCGCGATCGCCGCAGCCGTTTTCGAGCACGACAATCATGCCGGCACTGTCGGCAGCGATGCGCATGCAAAAATTCACAGATGCATTCTGGCCAAATGCTAGCTGCCCAGCAAATGTCCGGCATTTCGCAAGGCCCCTAGGAAGAGACTGGCATGGCCGTTGGCATCGATCTTGGCCTGCATCGACAGGGGCATGCTGTGCCAGTTCTCCAAGGGCGCAATGAAATGTGAGAACGTACCGTTGACGATGCAATGGTGGGTAACAAGGCCCTGTCTGTCCAACGCCAGCACGCCGATCTGGTCGCCCTGATATCGGATGGCTGCGACCCGCTGGACCCCCGCATCACCGTCGACCCGCACGTCGAAAAGCAGGATGCCGCGGCTCCTGGTGGCTACCTCGGCGGCCTTTTCAGCGAAGCTTAAGGAGAGCGAGCGGACGCTTTCGACCGCCAGCTGTAAAACCATCAAATCCAGTTCATCCACTGCCATAAGGTACCTGCGCGCAACACATGGGTGATAGCAATCGACCACACCGCTTGTTCACAGATGTCGGCTCACGACGATCATTTTCAGGGTTTGCCGGTCGTCCATTGACCGAGGGCGTGCTCCGGTTCGAACCGATCCTGAAGCGGAATGCGCTGGATCTACGGAACCCGAGGAGCAGGCCAGCCAAAGTTGCCGCGACAATTGATGTCGTGATCATTCCAGACATCTGCATCGGCGTCGCTGAACATCCCACTGGTAAATCCGTTCTTTGCGGCAAGCCCATCCTCGGGCCGTCTTGTACCTGAAACCCTCGCGGTGGCGTCCCTCGAAGCTCGGGACCGCTGGGCGCTTGATCGTCGAGAACTTTGTTTACGAAGGTCCGGACCTCCTGCAGAGCTTATTCTGGTGCGCTCGCCTTTGAGCATTCCGCTGAAGCGTGACGTTTCGCTAGTCAGTGTTCCTTGCAGGCTCACCGCGAGGGCGCCTTGCACACAGCTGCACGTCAGCGCATGAAACTGGTCCCCCGTTCACTTCACAAAATGGATTTCGTGAAGTACTGGGAGCGCAGAGAAATCTCCGGTCGCAGCCTACCCGGTTAAAACAAGGACCCAAAAATGAAGACTCTCGTCGTCTGCTCCGGCGGATTGGACTCCGTTACCCTTGCTCACAAGGTGGCAGCGGAGCACGAACTCGCCGGCCTCCTATCTTTCGATTACGGCCAACGGCATAGAAAGGAATTGGGCTTCGCCGCCCTTTGCGCGGAGCGACTGAGCGTCCCGCACCGCATCATCGACATCCACGAGATCGGCGGCGGCCTTTCCGGCTCCGCGCTGACCGATAATGTGGACGTGCCCGACGGGCACTACGCCGAAGACACGATGAAGGTCACCGTGGTGCCGAACCGGAACGCCATCATGTTGGCCATTGCCTTCGGCTTCGCCGCAGCCCACGACGCTGACGCGGTGGCGACGGCCGTGCATGGTGGGGATCATTTCATTTATCCCGACTGCCGTCCGGCCTTCATCGACGCTTTCCAGATGATGCAGGACCACGCGCTCGACGGCTACGCGAAGATTCGCATTTATGCACCCTATGTGAATCTCACGAAGGCGGACATTGTTAGGAATGGAGCAGCATACGGCACGCCATTTGCGCAGACCTGGTCCTGCTACAAGGGCGCCGAGCGTCACTGCGGGAGGTGCGGGACCTGTGTCGAGCGGCGCGAGGCGTTTCATCTCTCTGGGCAGCCGGACCCCACCGACTACGAGGACTCCGACTTCTGGCTCGATGCGCTGCGAAGGAGGACCGCGTAATGTTCCGCATCACCAAGGAATTCCACTTCTCAGCCTCGCATCAGCTCACCTCGTTGCCACCCGATCACCAATGCGCGCGCCTGCACGGGCATAACTACATCGTTGAAGTGGAGCTTTCAGCGAATGGACTGAACGAGAACGGCTTCGTGCGCGACTATCACGATTTGGCGCCATTCAAACGCTACATCGACGAGAGCTTCGACCACCGACATCTCAACGACGTGCTGGGACATGAGCAAGTCACGGCGGAATATCTGGCCAGACATTTTTATGAATGGTGCAAGGCACGCCTGCGCGAAACCTCGGCCGTGCGGGTGAGCGAAACGCCGAAAACCTGGGCGGAATACCGGCCATGACCGATACGCATCCCGCAATCCGCGTGAGTGAGATTTTCGGGCCGACGATCCAGGGCGAGGGCGTGCTCATCGGTTTGCCGACGGTCTTCGTCAGAACCGGCGGGTGTGACTATCGCTGTTCCTGGTGCGACAGCCTGCATGCGGTGGACAATCAATTCCGCCATGAATGGGAGATGATGTCCATTGGCGCGGTGTGGCAAAACGTGCTTGCGCTTTCCGGTGGCCGCCCGCTGATGGTGTCGCTGTCAGGCGGCAATCCGGCCATCCAGCCGCTCGGCGCGCTCATCGAGCGAGGCCATGGTGAAGGTTACCGTTTTGCGCTGGAAACCCAAGGTTCGGTGGCCAAGGACTGGTTTGCCGACCTTGACGTGCTAGTCCTCAGCCCAAAGCCGCCGTCAAGCCAAATGACGACCGATTGGGCCGCTATCGAGGCGTGCCTCCAGGCGGCACAAGGCAGGCCGCAAGTCGTGCTCAAGCTCATTGTTTTCGACGAAAGGGACTACGCCTACGCGAAAGACGCCGCTGCGAGATTTCCGCGACTTCCGATCTATCTGCAACCCGGCAATCACACGCCGCCACGCCCCGCAAATGAAGACGCGCCTGTCGACCTTGACGGAATATTGAAGCGCATGGAGTGGCTGGTTGATAGCGTGACCCGCGACAGGTGGTTCGAAGCCCGTGTGCTGCCGCAGCTGCACGTTATGCTCTGGGGTAACAAGAGAGCCGTCTAGCCTAGGCCCGCTTTTTACATAAACTGCGCCGACGGATTCGGGTGGACGGGTTGTCCCACGCTTGACGGCGCTGCCGGGGTGCTTGCGGACTTCTGCCACTGGCACCAAGAGCGTGGCCAGCCGCTTACGATTCGGATTGTTGCCGAGCTCGGTTTCGACGGGCGTCGGCCTGGCGCGAACCAATCAAAGGTTAGCGCGAACCACGGGTGGAATAGTATGGTGTTGCGATGTGGCGGCGCCTGCTGCAGCTGGCACGGTCCTTGCGGATTCTCGTTGCAAGGCCGCAGGGAGCTGTCGGCCGACAACCATGATCTGGCCAAGACGATTGTCGACTGCTTCCGATACAGAAAAGAGGCCGGACTCGACGTGGCGCTTCAGGGACTGCGAAATGGAATACGGCGCCGGAAGGCACGACCGGACGATATCGTCGCTATGCCAAGACGCGTCTGGTCCGCTCCGAATCCTGTCTCGCCACGAAGGTCGCCGATCAACAGTGAAACTCGTAGCGCAATCGGTTCACGATCGATTGAGAACCCATGACCGTTCCTCTGCGGTGCTCAGACTGCCGCTGAGTGCCTGGCCGTTCCACTTTCGAAATATTTGTCGAACTTTGCCGCGATGCTCCTGACAAAGGGCCGGCTTTCCGCAGGCACGACGAAGCGGTCACCATCAAGTTCAAGCAACCGCGCAGGATCTTGGAGGGCCGTGGAACTCGCCTTGAGGAGAAGTCTTTGGCCGGCTTCGCCAAAGCGCTCCACCAGCTCAATCGCCGAGAAGGCGAAGTCACACATCAATCGCTCGATGATCCAGCCGCGAACGCGGTCGTCTTCGGAAAGCGCAATGCCGCGGACCGCAGCCAGCCCGCCGTCTTCGACCATGCGCCCATACTCGGCGGTCGAAGGCATGTTCTGTGCATAGCCCTGGCGAAACTGGCTGATGGACGATGGTCCGAGGCCGATCAAGGTCTCGTAGCGGTCCTCGGTGTAGCCTTGGAAGTTCCGGTGCAGTGTTCCGGCGCGGGCGGCAAGCGCGAGGGCATCGCCCGGCTTGGCGAAATGGTCGAGCCCGATTGCTTCGTATCCCTGGTCCATGATCGCCCGCGCCGCCAGTTGCGATTGGGCAAACCGCTCCGCCGGACCCGGCAGCCATGCCTCGTCGATCATCGTCTGATGTTTCTTGAACCACGGCACATGGGCGTAGCCAAAAAGCGCGATCCGATCCGGTTCCAGGGCCAGTGCCTGCGCGACGGTGGAGGCGACACTCTCCCTGGTCTGGTGTGGCAAGCCGTAGAGCAGGTCCAGATTGACCGATTCGACGCCGCGCGAACGAACGCCGTCGACTACCGCTTTGGTCTGCAAAAAGCTCTGCTCGCGGTTAATTGCCTTTTGCACCTTCGGGTCAAAATCCTGGACGCCGAGGCTCGCACGGGTCATGCCGATTTCGGCAAGTGCATCGAGGCGGGCATCGTCCATATCATTGGGTTCGATCTCAACGCTGATCTTTGCACCGGGAAGAAACGTGAAGCTGTTGCGCAGGACGGTTCCCAGCGCCACCAGATCCTCCGGTTTGAGCATCGTTGGCGAACCGCCGCCGAAATGGACGGCACGCACGCGGCCCTTGCCTGCGACAAGACTGGAGACGGTGGCGATCTCGGCATCCAGTGAGCGCAGATATGTGGTCACTGGTTCGTAGTGGCGTGTCTGCTTGGTATGGCAAGCGCAGAACCAGCAAAGCTTGTCGCAATACGGGATGTGCAGATAGAGCGAGATCTCATCGCCATCGTTGAGCGCCTGCAGCCAGCCACGACAAATTGCAGCATCAATGCCTGTATGAAAATGCGGCGCTGTCGGATAACTGGTATAGCGCGGGACGTTCTCGCCAAGTCTGGCAGCTAGCTCCAGTCGCATGTCGTGGTCCACCGTGTTTGCGTCGCCGGAACTGTGGATGCTTGGATGAGCCTAAGCCCTGATTTCGATCAACGTTCAGCACGGACAAACTGCCGCAAGGATTTTTCTACCGTCGATTGCTATCCTGCCCGCACTGGACCGGTAGAGCGATCGAATGACATTACGGCAGGACATTCACAGTTCCGGCATTCCCGTTCTTTGCCTGTCTTGCGAGGCACGGCACCGCGGTGTCTGTGGTGCGCTCGAACCAGACCATTTGGCTCAGCTCGCCAAGACGTCGTCGCGGCACAATATCGAGCCGGGGGTCGAACTGATCGGCGACGCCGAGGCGGTCGACTGTTATTCAAACGTGCTTTCAGGCGTGGTGAAGCTCACGAAGAGCCTTTCGGACGGCCGCCAGCAGATCGTCGGTCTCCAGTTCGCGCCGGATTTTCTGGGACGGCCCTTCAAGATAAAAAGCGCGATCAATGCGGAAGCGGCAACAGCTGTCTCGCTATGCTCGTTTCCGAGAGCGGCCATCGAACGGATGATGAAGGAATCACCGGAATTTGTGCATCGCCTGCTCAAGCAGGCGCTGAACGAACTCGACGAGGCACGCGAATGGATGGTGACTCTGGGGCGCAAGACCGCACCGGAGAAGGTGGCGAGCTTTCTCCTCATGATCGCCCGGAACATCGGTTCCAGTGTTGACCCGGCGGCTAGGTCGGCGTGCTTCGAGCTGCCGATGACGCGTGCCGACATCTCTGATTTCCTTGGAATTACAAACGAGACCGTGAGCCGTCAGCTGACCAGCCTGAGAATGGACGGCGTGATTCGGATCGAGAACAACCGCCGTGTCACCGTGGACAGCATGAGCCGGCTGGAACGGCGCTGCGGCGGCCGAGGCGCAACCGCCGTTTGAATGACACCGAAGCTGCATGGCCTACGTCACTTACTTCGTTCGGGGCAGGGCATGCTCGCGTTGGGCTTAGAAGAAGTCGCATAGCGACAGCCCGCTCTCCATCCGATCGCATGAGCCAGGTGCGTTTCGGCCAACTCGTCGGAGAAGCATCCATCTCGAGGTGCTCGACGTGCAACCGGCTGTTCCAGGCAGGATTGCACTCGGCCGAAGTCAATACGCCTCATACGCAGGGGAAAATCGCCGTCTCCCCGAACCGTGAATGTCACGAAGGCAGCGCAACGCTGGCGCTGGATGTCCCAAGGCATTGAAACGATCGACGTTCGGCAAGGCATCGGCCTACTTTTCAGCGTCACAGAAGGCGCGCTTCCCACACGCCCGCGATCGCCTCCATACCCGGCCCGACCGGGGACGCCGGGCCTGTCCATAAGGGCGGCGGCCGGTGCTACGCTTCCACATTCGATCGCCACAGTCTGATCGCACCGAACTCGATGCTGCTCGAAGCAAAATCGTGGGGCTCTGACATGGATCAGGGCGAGCAGGCCACGGCTGCGCAATAAGGCACTGCGGTTTGGCGCCCGCCGGAATTGGAAATCGGGGCTTGCGATGAAATTCGGCACAGAGATCGTCCTTCTAAGCCTGTTTGCGCTTGCGGCCCTGGTGGCTGCCGGCTTCGGCGTAGATGAACCTTTTCGCCGCCATATGTGGGTTTTGTTCTTCGCCGTGGCTGGCTTCACTGCGATTCTGTTGCGCAACACGGAGTTCAAGCCGGCAGTTCCGATCGACCCCGCCGCTTACATGGATGGGCCGATCCGCTACGGTGCCATCGCCACCGTATTCTGGGGCGTCGTCGGCATGCTGGTCGGCGTGGTCATCGCCCTGCAGCTCGCCTACCCCGATCTCAACATCCAGCCCTGGTTCAATTTCGGCCGACTGCGGCCTTTGCATACTTCCGGCGTGGTTTTTGCCTTCGGCGGCAATGCACTCATCTGCACGTCACTTTATGTCGTGCAGCGGACCTGTCGTGCCAGGCTGTTCGGCGGCGATCTCGCCTGGTTCGTGTTCTGGGGCTATCAGCTGTTCATCGTCATGGCGGCAACCGGCTACCTGCTCGGTATAACCGAGAGCCGCGAATACGCCGAGCCCGAATGGTATGTGGACCTGTGGCTGACCATTGTCTGGGTCGCCTATCTCATCCTGTTCCTCGGCACGATCCTAAAGCGCAAGGAACCGCACATCTATGTCGCCAACTGGTTCTACCTTGCCTTCATCGTGACCATTGCGATGCTGCATGTGATCAACAACCTATCGATGCCGGTCTCCTTCCTGGGCTCCAAGAGCTATTCAGCCTTCTCCGGCGTACAGGACGCCCTGACGCAATGGTGGTACGGTCACAATGCCGTCGGCTTCTTCCTCACCGCCGGCTTCCTCGGCATGATGTATTATTTCGTGCCCAAGCAAGCCAACCGGCCTGTCTATTCCTACCGGCTGTCGATCATCCACTTCTGGGCTTTGATCTTTCTCTACATCTGGGCCGGGCCGCACCACCTCCACTACACCGCCCTGCCGGACTGGGCCCAGACGCTCGGCATGGTGTTCTCGATCATGCTCTGGATGCCCTCGTGGGGCGGCATGATAAACGGCCTGATGACGCTCTCGGGCGCCTGGGACAAGCTGCGCACCGACCCGATCATCCGTATGATGGTGATGGCCATCGCCTTCTACGGGATGTCCACCTTCGAAGGCCCGATGATGTCAATCAAGGCCGTCAACTCGCTCTCGCACTACACCGACTGGACCATCGGTCACGTCCATTCGGGCGCGCTCGGATGGGTTGGCATGATCTCGTTCGGCGCGATTTATTTCATGGTCCCGAAGTTATGGAACCGCGACCGGCTTTATTCGCTGCGGCTCGTCAACTGGCACTTCTGGCTGGCGACGCTTGGGATCGTCGTTTACGCCGCGGTGATGTGGGTCTCCGGCGTCATGCAGGGCCTGATGTGGCGCGAATACAACGAGCAGGGCTTCCTGGTCTACTCCTTCGCCGAAACCGTCGCCGCCATGCATCCCTACTACATCATGCGTGCCATCGGCGGCGCGATGTATCTGTCGGGCGCCCTCATCATGGCCTGGAACATCGCCATGACCATCCTCGGCTACCGGCGCGAGGAGGATCCGATGCCGCGCTCCATCCCCGCCCTCCAGCCTGTGCGATCAGGAGCCAGAAAATGGGCTTGATGGACAGACACGCGGTCATCGAGAAGAACGCCACACTGCTTCTCCTCGGGTCCCTGCTGGTCGTAACGGTCGGCGGCATCGTCGAGATCGCACCGCTCTTCTATCTCGACAACACCATCGAGAAGGTCGAAGGCATGCGGCCCTATTCGCCGCTCGAGCTCGCCGGGCGCAACATCTATGTGCGCGAGGGCTGCTACCTCTGCCACAGCCAGATGATCAGGCCATTCCGCGACGAAGTCGAGCGCTACGGCCACTATAGCCTGGCGGCCGAGTCGATGTACGACCACCCGTTCCAGTGGGGCTCGAAGCGCACGGGGCCGGATCTCGCCCGGGTCGGCGACCGCTACTCCAACGCATGGCATGTCCAGCATCTCACCGAACCACGCTCCGTGGTGCCGGAATCGATCATGCCGGGCTATGCCTTCCTGAAGGACACACGGATCGAAGTGAAGGATTTCTCGACGCATCTGATCGCCAACAGCCGTGTCGGTGTGCCCTATTCAGACGACATGATCGCTCATGCCAATGCCGATCTCACGGCGCAGGCCGATGCGAACGCCGACACATCGGGCCTGGAGAGACGCTATCCGAAGGCCAAGCTCGGGGACTTCGACGGCGATCCGCAGCAGGTCACCGAAATGGATGCGCTGGTCGCCTATCTCCAGATGCTCGGCACGCTGGTCGATTTCAGGACCTATGACGAAGCCGCCGGTTACCGCTGAGGAGAATGGCGATGACCTACAATTTCATGCGGGAGTTTGCCGACAGCTGGGGCCTGCTTGCCATGGCGCTTTTCTTCCTCGGATGCGTTGCCTTTGCATTTCGTCCCGGCAGCCGCAGGCAAGCCGAGAGAGCCGCTCACATTCCTCTCAAGGACGACTGATCATGGGCAGCGAGCATATCGACGAGGTTTCGGGCATCTCGACGACCGGCCATGAGTGGGACGGCATCAAGGAACTCAACAACCCGCTTCCGCGCTGGTGGGTCATCACCTTCTACATCACCATTGCCTGGGCGATCGGCTACACCGTCGTCTATCCGGCATGGCCGATGCTGACTTCCGCGACCAGGGGTGTGCTGGGGTATTCGAGCCGCAAAGACGTCAAGAATGAACTGGCGTCGGCCGAAGTGGCCAAGGACAAATATGTCGCTGCCATTCAGGCGAAGACCGTCTCCGAGATTACTGCCGACGATACACTACGCGAATTCGCGGTCGCCGCAGGTGGCGCCGCGTTCAAGGTCAATTGCGTGCAGTGCCATGGCTCGGGCGCTCAAGGGTCCAAGGGTTTTCCCAACCTAAACGACGACGATTGGCTGTGGGGTGGCAACGCCGAACAGATCCAGCAGACGATTGCGCACGGCATCCGCTTCGCATCAGACCCGGATACGCGCCTGTCGGAAATGCCTGCTTTTGGCGACATCATCACGACGGATCAGATCAAGCAGGTCGGCGCCTATGTCGCAAGCCTCTCCGATCCTGTTCAGGACACAAGCCTGATCGAACTCGGCGCCAATGTTTTCGCCGAGAATTGTGCGGCCTGTCATGGTGAGAATGCAAAGGGCAACAGGGAGCTCGGCGCACCCGACCTGACCGACGCGATCTGGCTTTACGGGTCTGGCGAAACAGCCATCGCCGCGCAGGTCCGCGCCCCGAGGCATGGCGTCATGCCGGCCTGGATCGGGCGTCTCGGCGAGATCAAGGTCAAGGAACTCGCGGTCTATGTCCATTCGCTTGGCGGCGGAGAATAGGAACGCAAGCCTATTCTCGTCCTCCCCCCAACCGCCAAGCGACGAGGCCCGGCGCGAGCCGGGCCTCGGCATCATCCAGAAACCGATGGGTCGGGCTTCCGGCGAAATCGTCGCTGGTGACTGGAGCTTCTCGTGCTCGATAACACGCAAATAGAACGGCTCGAAGCCGATGCGGTCAACTCCGCCAAGACCCGTCAGCCGCTCTATGCCGGACGCAAGAAGATCTTCCCGAACCGGGCCTCTGGCAGTTTCCGCCGCTTCAAGTGGTCGGTGATGGCAATCACGCTGGGGATCTACTACCTGACCCCCTGGCTGCGGTGGGATCGCGGGCCATTTGCCCCTGACCAGGCCGTGCTGGTCGATCTTGCCAACCGCCGCTTCTACTTCTTCTTCATCGAGATATGGCCGCAGGAATTCTACTACGTCGCCGGCCTGCTGGTCATGGCCGGTGTCGGCCTTTTCCTGATCACATCCACCGTCGGCCGGGCCTGGTGCGGCTATACCTGCCCGCAGACCGTGTGGGTCGATCTGTTTCTGGTCGTCGAGCGAGCCATCGAGGGCGACCGCAACGCGCGCATCAAGCTCGATGCCGGTCCCTGGACTGCGCGCAAACTCGTGCTGCGAACATCGAAACACGCCATTTGGCTGGTCATAGGGGTGCTGACCGGCGGCGCCTGGATTTTCTATTTCGCCGATGCGCCGACGCTGCTTGGGGAACTCTTCACCGGCACCGCCGCCCCCGTCGCCTACATCACCGTGTCCGTGCTGACGGCGACGACCTATACGTTCGGCGGGCTGATGCGCGAGCAGGTCTGCACCTACATGTGCCCATGGCCGCGCATCCAGGCGGCCATGCTCGACGAGAATTCCCTCACCGTCACCTATAATGACTGGCGCGGCGAACCGCGCTCGCGTCACGCCAAGAGGGTCCTTGCCGCCGGGCAGCCCGTGGGCGACTGCGTCGACTGCAATGGCTGTGCCGCGGTGTGCCCGATGGGGATCGACATTCGTGATGGCCAGCAGCTTGAATGCATCACCTGCGCGCTCTGCATCGATACCTGTGACGGTATCATGGACAAGCTCGGCAGGGAGCGCGGACTGATTTCCTATGCGACGCTGGCCGACTACAACGCCAATATGATGCTGGCGACCCCGGGCGGCTCCGGTTCAGTCAACCCGTCACTGGTCAGGAGCGCTGACGGCCTGTTCTCCGACAAGGTGGCCCGTTTCCATATCCGCAAGATCTTTCGCCCGCGCACCTTCATCTACATGGGCGCCTGGTCGGCGGTCGGTCTCGCGCTGCTCTATTCGCTGCTGACGCGCGACCGGCTCGAAATCAATGTTTTGCACGATCGCAATCCACAATTCGTGACGCTGTCCGACGGCTCGATCCGCAATGGCTATACCGTCAAGCTGCTGAACATGATCCCCGAACCAAGAACGATCGTCGTCAGCATTGGGGGTTTGCCAGGCGCAGAGATGAGCATCCTTGGTGTCGACCTCCCCGCCGATCGCTCTTTTGCGATCCAGGTCGAACCCGACCGGCTGAAGATGTTGAAGGTTTTCGTGCGTCAGCCGGCAGATCAGGTTCGGGGTGCAGCGCAAAGCTTCAAGTTCCGGGTCGAAAACAAGGCAACGTTCGAGTCGGACGAATACACGGCCACTTTCAACGCACCGGAGAGCGCCAGATGAGCGACACCTCGCGACAATCCCGCGAATTCACCGGCAGGCATATGCTGTTCACCATCCTTGGCTTCTTCGGCGTGGTCATAGCGGTCAATCTGACCATGGCGACGCTCGCCAACACGAGCTGGACCGGCCTTGTCGTCGAAAACACCTATGTGGCGAGCCAGCAGTTCAACAAAAAGGCCGAGCAAGGGCGAGCTCAGGCAGCCCTCGGCTGGACTGGCAAACTGACCATCGCAGGCGGTGAGGTCCGCTATGGCGTCACCGACGCCGCCGGCAAGGCGGTTCCCTTGCATGGCGTCAAAGTGCTGTTTCGCCATCCCGCTTACGAGAAAGAAGATGAGTCCATCACGCTCGCCGCCGCCTCGGGCCAGGAGTTTGTACTGCAGCACATCCCAAGGGACGGTGTGTGGATCGTCGAAATCGACGCCGATGCCGGTCTGGCAAGACCTTTCCGCGACGTGCGCAGGATCATGATCTCCGATGGAGCGCTGCAATGAGCTGCTGCGCGCCAGGCGCCGAAATGGCGCTGGACCTGGACAAGGTCGCACTCGTCCGGCCTTCTGGCCAGGAAATCAGACTGGCGAGCCGCTCGATTGGCGAAAATCTTCGCCAGACCGACCTCTCGGTGCCGGCCGTGCATTGTGCCGCCTGCATCCAGACGATCGAGACGGCGATCGGCAAGCTGGATCGCGTCGAAGGCGCTCGTGTCAATCTTTCGACGAAACGTGTTTCGGTCCGGTGGCGCGGCGACGAGGTTCCGCCATTCGTCGCCACACTTGGACGGCTGGGCTATGGCGCGCACCTGTTCGATCCCGAGGCTGACGGGAAGGACAAGATGCTCTCGGAACTGATCCGCGCCGTCGCGGTCGCCGGGTTTGCGGCGGGCAACATCATGCTGCTATCAGTCTCCGTCTGGTCCGGCGCGCAAGGCGCGACCCGCGACCTGTTCCATTGGGTCTCTGCCTTGATTGCCATTCCTGCGCTCGCTTTCGCCGGCGGCATCTATTTTCGCTCGGCCTGGAATGCGCTGCGCCACAGCCGCATGAACATGGACGTGCCGATCGCGGTCGGGGTATCGCTCGCTTACGCCATGAGCCTCTACGAGACGATCAGCCATGGCGACCATGCTTATTTCGACGCGTCGGTGTCGCTGCTGTTCTTTCTGCTGATCGGCCGCACGCTGGATCACGTGATGCGGGAACGGGCACGGACGGCCGTGAACGGACTGGCTCGGCTGGCGGCGCGCGGCGCCATGGTGCTGCGCGAGGACGGTTCGCGCGACTACTTGCCGGTTGGCGAGATCGAACCGGGAATGGAGCTCTTGATCGCGGCCGGCGAGAGGGTGCCCATCGACGGCAGGATCATTGGCGGGGCGTCGGATCTCGACTGTTCCCTGGTTTCCGGGGAAAGCACGCCCAGAACGGTGGGCCCGGGGGCGCAGGTCCAGGCCGGTACACTCAATCTCACCGGTCCACTGACCATCGAGGCGACGGCCGCCGCGAAGGATTCCTTCCTGGCCGAAATGGTTCGGCTGATGGAAGCGGCAGAGGGCGGCCGCGCCCGCCATCGCAGGATCGCCGATCGCGTCTCCGCGCTCTATGCCCCCGTGGTCCACCTCACCGCCTTTGTGACGTTCCTCGGCTGGATGGCGGCGACCGGCGACTGGCACCGGGCAATAACAATCGCGATCGCCGTTTTGATCATTACATGCCCGTGTGCGCTCGGTCTCGCCGTGCCGATCGTGCAGGTGGTCGCTGCGCGGCGGCTGTTTGAAAGCGGCGTCATGGTCAGGGATGGCTCCGCCATGGAGCGCCTGGCCGGGATCGACACGGCATTGTTCGACAAAACCGGCACGCTTACGCTCGGACTGCCCAGGCTGATCAATGCGCCGTCCATCGATCCGACGATGCTCGCCATGGCGGCCGAGATGGCAGCGCATTCCCGCCATCCCTTTTCGAAGGCAATCGGTGGCAATGCAGCCTTTGCCGGCCGGCCGAAACTCGCGTCCGTCAGCGAGCATCCGGGCTTCGGCATCGAAGCCATCGCCGAGGGCAGTACCTGGCGGCTGGGTCGCCGCGGATGGGGTGAGTGGAAAGCCCGCACCGTCGGCGAAGGCAAACAAGGCTATGGCGGAACCGTTCTGACGAAGGACGGGGTCATTGTCGCGACTTTCGATTTCGAGGATGAGCTGCGTGCCGATACCAAGGCGGCCATCGAGCAACTGAACGGCGCCGGCGTGTCGGTGGAGATGCTGTCGGGCGACACAGAAGCTGCCTGCGGCGAAGTCGCGGAAGCGCTGGGCGTCGAGCGCTTCGTTCCCGCGTTGCTTCCCTTCGGGAAGGTCGAACACATCGAAGCATTGACGCGAACTGGCCACAAGGTGCTGATGGTCGGCGATGGGCTCAACGACACGCCTGCATTGGGCGCCGCACACGTTTCGATCGCTCCGGCCACGGCGGCGGATATCGGTCGCAACGCCGCGGATTTCGTGTTCCTGCGTCAAAGTCTTCTGGCGGTCCCACTTGCTTTAGACATTTCGCGGAAGGCCGGACTGCTGATCCGGCAGAACATCGCCATCGCGATCGTTTACAATGGCATCGCCGTGCCGGTCGCCATTCTGGGGCACGTTACGCCACTGATCGCGGCGGTCGCGATGTCCGCCTCCTCCCTCCTGGTCATCGGCAATGCGCTACGCCTGCAAGGTTTCGTGTCACATGCATCGGTGCAAGATGCCCGACATGACAGGCGCTCCGACATTGGCGCACTGGCACAATCCTCATGACGACGCTCGCCTACCTCATACCTGTGGCCCTGTTCCTCGGAGCGCTTGGGCTGGCCGGGTTCCTGTGGGCCTTGAGGAGCGGCCAATATGAAGATCTCGATGGCGCCGCCGAGCGGATCCTGATCGACCGCGACGAGCCGCGCAGTTGACCCAGCCTGCCATGCGAGGACTCGCTCGAATATTTTCCGCGGTTGCTTCGCGTCATGCCGATTTCGGCGCGCGACGGGTGCGAACGGATCAGCCAGAATACGTTGCCGAACTTTCGGCCAGGAAAGGGCCGCACCGAACGGGAAGCCGGCCATTCCATGATGACCTGACCAGACCATGGCGTGGCGATCGACCAGTCGACCGTGAACCCGCCGTTGCCGCGTTTATCGAGCCTGGTTGATCCACATCAGGGTTATCTCTTCATAGGCATGGTTTATTGAGCATTTTTGAACGGAGAACGGATGTCTAACGGACGGTTAGGTCGCGTGGAGACGCTTGGGGAGATGAGCCGCAAACCGTGGATCGATTGCGATGCGTTCCAGTGCCCTTCGTCGCAGATAGCCGACGCAATGGCGGCACGCTGATGGCCGGCTCTGTCGATAGATTCGACGTTATTGTCGTCGGAGCCGGGCCGGTCGGACTTTCCTTCGCCGCGTCGCTTGCCCAGAGCCGACTCAAGGTGGCAGTGGTTGAACGGCAGTCGCTCGAAAGCCTGGCGAATCCGGCTTTCGACGGTCGCGAGATCGCGCTGACCCACGCATCGGTTGGAATCCTTCGCGAGCTCGGCGCCTGGGATGCCATCCCCGCTTCGGACAAATCACCGCTACAAGGCGCGCGCGTGCTCAACGGATCGAGCCCTTTCGCCCTGAGCTTCGATTCTCCCAGCGGATCTGGGGAACCACTCGGAATTCTGGTCCCAAATTGTCGCATCCGCGACGCCCTGTTCAAGCTTGTCCACTTCCAGGATCATGCCCAGCTGCTGTGCGGCCGCTCGGTCGTCAATGCAACAACCAGCCACAAAGAAGCAGTCATAACGCTCTCTGATGGCAGGCAATTGGCCGCTCGGCTGCTCGTTGCAGCGGATTCGCGTTTGTCCGCGACGCGCGACCTGCTCGGCATTGGCGCCGACATCAATCGGCTTGGCAACTCCATGCTGATTTGCCGGGTGAGGCACGAGCGCGCCCATCACCAGATCGCGGTCGAATGGTTCGATCACCATCAGACGATAGCGATGTTGCCGCTCATGGAAGGCGTGTCGTCGCTGCTTCTCACTTTGCGCTCAAGCGAGGCCGACAGACTGCTTGCTCTCGACGACGATTTGTTCCTCATGGAATCGACGAGCCGGTGTCGAGGACGCCTCGGAGAGATGACCTTGGCAAGCACCCGCCATGCCTATCCGCTGGTCACGACCTGGGCGCACAAGTTCTGGGCTCCGAGTGCGGCACTGATCGGCGATGCTGCCCTCGGCATGCACCCGGTGACCGCGCATGGCTTCAACATCGGCCTCAGTGGCCAGAAGCAACTCGCCGATAGAATCCTGGCGGCATGTCGCGAGCGCCGCGACATTGCTGATCCCGACATACTCGGCAGATACGAAAGCCGGCTGCGTCTGTCGGCGGCACCGCTCTATCATGCTACGAATGCGCTTGTCGCTCTCTACTCAGGCGAGCACCCGGCGGCACGGCTTGCAAGACATGCAGGGCTTCGCTTTGCCCAATATCTTCCCTTTATCCGCCATGGCATTTCGGCCATGCTCAGGCGGTGAATCGCAGGCAGCGCTGCCGCTCTGGAACGCTATCTCGGCCCGGCTTCCTTTTGTCTCGCCGGGCGCGTTGATACCGTTGGCAGGGCTGCTTCCATGGTGACGTTGCCGATCCTGGGATGATTCGGATCAAGGCACGCGTGCGGGCAAGAGCTCGATGGTCAGACGGCAAGGCCAAGAGCAGACGTGCGCCCCGAAGACATGGTGAGCGCACTGGTTACCCCCGCTGGATAGTTAACCCGTCCTTCAGTGGGCCTGCGTAAGCTTGTCCTCGCGAACAACGATGGGAGCAAGCTGGTCCGTCCATGGCCCCGAAGAAAGTAGACACGCTGGAGGCCAAAATCCGTCAGGATCAGCTTGCTGACCTGAGGACCGGCCTCTTCGTGTCGATGCCGATAAGCGGTATCCTGTCAGGCCTGATTTGGGCGGTGCACGCCCTTTCTGGCAGCGGCTTTGCCGCTGCAATCTGGTTCCTGGTCGTCAATGCGATAAATGCCGCCCGCCTTGCACTCGCGCGTTATCAGCTAAAGGAAACGGGGCGCCATGACGGTTTAGTGGGGGTTTTGCCGAGGCTTCGCTGGTTTGGCATCCTTGCCCTTCTGGCAGGGTTTGCCTGGTCCTTCCTGGCCGTCCTGACTGTTGGATACACGACACCTCAAGCACCGCTGCATCTGGTCATTCTGGCGGGCATTTCAGCTGGTGCGGTTACATACGGCAGTTCGTATGCCGCGGCGGCGATCAACTTCATCACACCTCCGCTCCTCATCACGGTGGGTTGCCTTTTGGCGAAAGGCAATTTTGAAGACTACATTCTGGCTTTTACCGTTCTGCTCTTCATGGGCGGCTTGGTTCGAGCTTCGTTTGTTGGGCAAGCACGGTTCCGCGAAGCGAGCCGCCTGAGGCATGAGGCCGAGCGGCTTGCGGCGGAGATGAAGGCCAGTTCCAGGCAGGACCACCTGACGGCCCTTCTCAACAGGCGTGGCCTCGAAGACGCTATCGGACGGTTCGAGACCGCGGATGGCCCCTTCGTGGCAATGCTGGTTGACCTGGACGGGTTCAAATCCGTCAACGATACCTACGGTCACAGGACCGGTGATGAACTGCTTGTCAGGATCGCCCGCCGCATAGAGGAGGAAGCACCGGAAGGCTCAACGCTCGCTCGTATCGGCGGCGATGAATTCGTGCTGTTTTTTCCCTCAACGAGGGTTTCGCTTTCTGCCAGTGATCTCGCCTCCAATATCATAGCCAAAATTGCCCGCCCCTATATCGAGGTCGCGTCCGTCCGGGTCGGGGCATCAATAGGAATATACCTGGCGGAAAGCCCGGGCCTGACCGAAATGTTGTTGCGGGCGGATATCGCCCTTTATACGGCCAAGCGTCGTGGCAGGAACGAATTTTGCCTGTTCGATGCCGAACTCGACAGGGAACTGCAACGCCGCCAGTCCGTCGAACGGGACCTTCATTCGGCGATAAAGACGAGAAGCTTGCAACCTTGGTTCCAGCCGATCGTGAAACTCGACACCGAGGCTGTGGTCGGCTTTGAAGCCTTGCTGAGGTGGTCCCATCCGACTCATGGTGCCATCTCTCCACCCGAAATCATCACAGCTGCACGCGAAACCGGAATGCTTCAGCTGCTGACGCAAACCGTATTCGCCGACTGTTGTGCTTTTATCGACGGCTTGGTGAAAGCTGACTGTCGTGATCTCCGTGTGGCGATGAATGTTTCACCGCGCGAACTGGAAGCCGGCGATATCGACGACATGGTTCTGGATGGTCTGGCGGCAAGAGGTCTCCCTGCAACGATGTTCGAGATCGAGATTACCGAAGAATCCCCGGTTGACCCGGACAGAGTGGATGAAAAGCTCGGACGGCTTTCACATGCCGGCATTTCCATCGCGCTCGATGACTTCGGCACCGGCTTTTCCACGTTGGCATCGCTCAAGGACAGTCGGATACGCAAGGTCAAAATAGACCAGGGCTTCATTCGCGGCTTGGCCAAGTCCCGAGAGGACCGACTGCTTGTCAAATCGGTCATCGATCTCGGTAACATGCTCGGGATCGAGGTCATGGCCGAGGGCGTCGAAACAGAGGCGGATCGGCAAACCCTGCACAAGCTTGGCTGCCGAACCGCTCAAGGCTTCCTGTTCTCCAAGGCTGTGCCTCTGAGCCAAGCACTGGAAATGGCAGTCAAACAGCACGCGAACCAGTTGTGACCGCTCCCGCCGCGCCGTCTCTCGCGGCCGTGCGCTCATGAATGGCGGGTATCTGAACGTCCTTGTTTGAAGAGCATGACAGTCCGTGCTGTGCGTCAGCCGGCGAACAGTTCCTTGTAGCCAGTCGTCACAATCCAGTTCGCACGGTCGATATGGCTGCGAAGAGCCTTGCGGGCGCGGACCGGTTCAAGGGCCGGGTCGATGCCGAGAATGAGATCGGCCATCTCCTCTTCGCTGGCATTGTCGGCGCAGGCATCCAGGATCCGCAGGTAGATCGTGAAATGCTGCCTGTCGTAGCTCGTGAGGTTATCCGACCAGGGGACTTCGTCACACAGAGTTGAGCTTCGAGTCTCATCTGTTCCCATTGATCGATTCATGCCTGTTGCGAGCCTCGGCTGTTGAGCGCTGGATGCAACGCAGCATATCCCAAAATGGGATAATCCGAAACCGGGATTAGTCGCTGATCCGGTCTTTACCCGACCGGTTCGCCTACATGCCCAAATCTCTTCGCTCGCCCCGCCACCAGCGGTTTCTGGCCCAGCTGGTTTCCCTGCGCAAGGCCAAAGGCCTGACTCAGGCGCAGGTGGCCGAGAAGCTTGATCGTCCCCAATCCTTCGTGGCCAAGTACGAGGGTGGAGAGCGGCGTCTCGATGTCATCGAGTTTCTCGACTTAACTGCGGCGCTTGACGCTGATCCGTGCGAGATTCTGTCCAGCCTGCGGTCCTAGCGGGCGCCCGCGCGCCTAACGGCTCGCGCCGGTGCCGTGAACCGAGCGCGCTTTTCTTCGGCAAGCTGCCATTCCGCTGCGGGTGGGTCTTTACCAAGCCATGCCGATATAGGATGATAATCCTAGGTGGGGCGATTCCTCAACGGAGATCGCAATGGCTAGTACCAAACTTTCCAGGCAGCTTTCACAGGCTGAAATCGAGCGCTTTCTGGCGGAGGCGGAACGGCTGCACCAGAGCATCGTCCAGCCGCTTCTATCACCTAGCAGCGACCATTACCGGGCTCTCCAACGCACCCATGAAGCGCTGTTGAAGACGGTGAAGGATATCACGGGTAAGGATGCGCCGTTCATTCAATGGTTCGGAACAGGACCGGTGAATTAGGCCAGACTTATAGACTCCAGACTGCAAACGCTGCATTCTCTCTTCGGGGAGAAGGGGCGTGGGAAACCATCGCTATCAAGACAATCGGTACAACCGTCGCAGGTATGGCGAGCGCCATCGTTCGAAGGACGTTCCGTTGTGGGCAAAGATCGTTGCTGGTGGAACAATCCTGGCTGGCTTTCTTGCCTTCGAAATCGGCCCTGCCGCTCTCGGCTGCAACATCAAAGCCAATGTCAGCTACAACACGGGCGAGCGCATCTATCATGTTCCCGGACAGGAATATTACTGGGAGACGCGCATCAACCTGTTGAAAGGCGAGCGCTGGTTTTGTTCGGAGGAAGCCGCGCGCAAGGCTGGGTGGCGGAAGTCTCGGGTCTGAGCGTCCGTGGTAAATGCTTGCGAAAATGCTGCATCGCACATGTTTTCGGTGCAGCATTCATTTGAAGTATTTATCGCGATCCGTTCGAAAAATCTGTCCAGCCTGCCGTCCTGGCGGGCGCCCGCGCGCCTGACGACGCGCACCAGGTGCTCGTGAACCGAGCCCGCTTTTCTTCGGCAAGCTCAGGCGGTCTGCGGCCATTCGGCTTCGCCCCTTGGCGTGGGCAGCCCTTCGGGCTGTGACGGCCGCCGCCCTTGCGGGCGGCGCGGTTTGTCTGTTGGCCTTTCCCGGTGGCGCGGGGTGGGCGGCACTCCCTTCTAGGCCCGCCGCGGCAGCCCGCAACCCTTCGCGTGCCGCTCAGGGTCCTCCTCTTCGTTCCGGTCCTTCGGATGCGGTCCGCCTCCCACGGCGGGCCTTTCCGGTCGCGACTCGCCGCCCACCCGGCTTCCGGGGAAAGGCGCGGCGATTGGCGAGCGGAGGATGAGACGATGCATGCAAACAGCAAGCGTTCCGCCAGCGGAGAGGCTGGCGCAGGCAAGGGCGGGCGCCCCAGCGCCAGCCTTTATCAGGAGATCACCGATCGCATCATTGCCGAGCTGGAGCGCGGCACCGTGCCATGGGTCAAGCCATGGGGCAGCGCAAAGGCAGGCCTTGGCCTGCCGAGGAATGCATCCTCTGGGCGCACCTATTCCGGCATCAATATCCTCATCCTGTGGGGCGCGGTCATCGAGCGCAGCTATCCCAGCCAGAACTGGCTCACCTTCCGGCAGGCGCTCGTCCTTGGCGGCAACGTCAGGAAGGGCGAGCGCGGCACGACCATCGTGCATGCCGACCGCTTTGTCCCCAAGGACGAGAAGGAGCGCGCACGCCACGAGGGCGATGAACCACAGGCCGTGCCTTTTTTGAAGCGCTTCACCGTCTTCAATGTCGCGCAGTGCGATAATCTTCCGGAAGACCTCTATGCCGCCGCCGAGCCGCTGCCTCAGTGCGAGATCGTGCCGCAGGCCGAGACGCTCATTCGCGCCAGCGGTGCGGATTTCAGGGTCGGCGGCGATCGCGCTTTCTACATGCCGGGCAGCGACCACATTCAGGTGCCGCCGCAGCCGGCGTTCCATCACCAGATCGACTATTACCGGACCTGCTTTCACGAGCTTGGCCACTGGACCGGCCACCCGACGCGGCTTGCTCGCGACCTCTCCGGCTCGTTCGGCTCCAAGGCTTACGCGCGTGAAGAATTGGTCGCCGAAATCACTGCCGCCTTCGTCTGCAGCAATCTCGGTATCGAGCCGACCGTGCGTCATGCCGATTACATCGGCTCATGGCTGAAGGTGCTGCGCGAGGACAATCGCGCCATCTTCCGTGCCGCCAGTCTTGCTTCCAAGGCCGCCGATTTCCTGTTTGGCCTTCAGGCCGATGCCGAAGGCGAGGCGCAGGAAGGGATTGCGGCATGACGATGCGCGATCCTCAACTGACCGCGAGCGAGCCGACGCCGCAAGGCGAGCAGATGCTCATTCCCGGTGTCCGGCCGATCACCACGCGCGATCGGCTCACCCTCCTGATGGACGCGCCGATGTCTCCGCGCGCGGCGCAAAAGCCGCTCGATATCGGCCTCTTCGATGAAGCCAGCAGAAATCAACTCGACCTGTTCTGACAAGGAGTCTTTCCATGATCCTGATCACCGATCCACTGCGCGCACGACTGCTCGCCAATGGCGCCGCCGAGGCCGACATCGACCATTTTCCCGTTGTGAAACTGTTTAATCCCCCAGGTGCCGCGACGTGGCTTTTGACCGAACTCGACGCCGATGGCGACACGCTGTTCGGCCTTTGCGATCTCGGCTTCGGCTTCCCCGAACTCGGCAGCGTCAGTCTGGCCGAGCTTGCATCCGTAAAAGGTCCGCTTGGCCTCGGCATAGAGCGCGACCTGCATTTCCAGGCGCGCTTTCCGCTCTCCGTCTATGCCGAAGCCGCCCGCATTTGCCGCCACATCACCGAGGCCGAGCGACTTCTGCGGCAGGCAGCAGACGCCCTTTCAAAGCCCCATTCCGAGCTTCCGCCCGACACGGCGGAACAGCAGCGCCGATAGGCGCAAAAACCGTCCCGCCGCGCCGGCCTTCGGCCTCTGCGGCGGGGACAACCTCAACCAAAGCGAAAGGAGAGTAACCATGCAGCTTGCCCACATTCCCTTGGATCAGCTCAACATTTCCGCGCTCAACATGCGCCATGGAAAACGCGCGCCCGACATATCCGACATCCTGCCCTCCGTGCGTGCGCGCGGCGTGCTGGTGCCTCTCCTTGTGCGGCCCAACGGACAGCCGGAAACCTTCGAGATCGTCGCCGGCAGGCGGCGCTATTTCGCCGCGAAATCACTTGCCGACGAGCGCGGCGAAGGCGATCCCTTGCCCTGCGCCATCATGGAGGACGGTGACGACGCCGATGCGCTGGAAGCCTCGCTGATCGAAAACCTCGCCCGCCTCGATCCAGACGAAGTATCGCAATGGGAGACGTTTTCGCGGCTCGTCAGGCAAGGCCGCACCGTTCCAGACATCGCTGCGACCTTCGGCATCACTGACCTGAAGGTCAAACGCATTCTGGCGCTTGGCGACCTCTTGCCCAAAATCCGCGAAGCCTATCGCCGCGAGGAGATCGACGCCGAGACGGTGCGCCATCTCACCATGGCGTCCAAGGCGCAGCAGAAGGACTGGCTGGCACTCTGTGCCGATCCCGATCAATACGCGCCGCGTGGCTATCAATTGAAGCAATGGCTGTTCGACGGCCAGTCGATTTCCACCAAGGTGGCGCTGTTTGCCATCGAGGAGTATCCCGGCCTGATCACCTCGGACCTGTTCGGCGAGGACAGCTATTTCGCCGATGCCGACCTGTTCTGGCAAAAGCAGAACGAAGCGATTGCCGCCAGACGCGACACCTATCTCAACGACGGCTGGAGCGAGGTGGTGCTGCTGGAACCGGGCCAGTATTTCCACCCATGGGACCACGAGAAGACCCCGAAGAAGAAGGGCGGCAAGGTCTTCATCGCGGTCACGTATCGCGGCGAGGTCGAGTGTCACGAGGGCTAGGTGTCACGCAAGCAAGCCCGCCGCGCCCGCGAGGGCGGCGAGCAAGACGAAACAGCCGCCAAGCCGCCGCGCCCCGAACTCACCGGCCCGATGCAGAACTATGTCGATCTGCATCGCCATGCTGCCGTGCGTGCGGCCATGCTCGACCATCCCGCCGTGGCGCTGCGCCTCGTGGTGGCGCACGCCATCACCGGTTCCGGCCTCTGGCAGGTGCGCCCCGAGCCGCAGCGCGCAGCCAACGAGACGGTGACTGCCAGCCTTGCCGGCTGCAAGGCTGAAGCGGCATTCGGCAAAAAGCGGCGCGAGGTGTTGGCCCTGCTCGGATCACCGGATGAGGATGGCGTGGTCGCCGGCGGCAATGGCGACGCCTTTGCTATCGCCGGCGTGTTCGCCCGCCTCTTGGCGCTCTGCGACGACGATGTCATGCGCGTTCTCACCCTTGTCATGGCCGAGACGCTTGCAGCCGGCAGCGCCGTCATCGAGGCGCTCGGCAACCATCTGAACGTGGATATGGGCGCATGGTGGGAACCGGACGATGCGTTCTTCGACCTCTTGCGCGACAAGGAAATCGCCAATTCGATGCTGGCCGAGGTCGGCGGCAAGCTGGTCGCGGATGGCAATGTCGCCGAGAAGGTCAAGACGCAAAAGAAGATCATCCGCGACTTCCTGGCGGGCGAGAATGGCCGCCAGAAGGTCGAGACCTGGCTGCCGCGCTGGATGAAATTCCCCGCCGAAAGCTACACCAGCCGCGGCGGTTTCCGCACCGCCGATCAATGGGCACAAGTGCAGCCGCTGTTCGCGCGCGAATAGTCGATCAGGGCCCGAGCGGCGGTTTCTCGAGTGCCGCCGCTCAGGTCGCGCGCGCCGCTCCGGGCCGCGCCGGCTGCCGATTGGTCGTCTTGTCGAGCCAGTGCCGCGCGCGAGAAATCTCGACGCCAACTCGCCCCCATTTGGGCAGCCTGCACCGCGCCGGGTTGCTTGCCGAGGCGCCCAGGCGCATGGGGCCAATTGTCCGATCGGGTTGCCGACAGAGCCCGCGCAGCCGGCGCCCTGTAATGCCGCCTGCTCGTTGTGCCGCCGATCGCGCCACCTGTCTCCATGTGTCTCAGGGACCATTCCCCTGCGGCTGGCTTGACGACCTATGGGCGGATCCGGCCCGCCCGAAACCCTCGCCAGCAGCTTTTTTCCCCGCCGCCTGCGGCGGCTTCCTCGCGCCGCTTCGCTTCAAAAAAGCTGTCCGCTCGGGTCCTCCGCTATCGCTGCGGCCGTCCCGGTTCCGCGGTCCGGACGCGCCCATCACGGTCTCGCCATCGCAGGGGAATGGTCCCCGGCGAGCACCAAAAAGGAGACTGAAAATGACCGCGATCGGATACGTCACCAAACAGGAAAACGGCGGCTACAAGGGCCAGCTCAAGACGCTTAGCGTCCGCGCCGACATCGACATCGTGCCCAATCAGGCAAAGAGCGCCGACACCCATCCCGACTTCCGGGTGCTGACGCAAGGGGTCGAAGTAGGGGCCGGCTGGATCCGCACCGGCGAGACCTCCGGCAAGGACTATGTGAGCCTGTCGATTGCCGCCCCGGAGTTCGGCCCGCGCAAGCTCTACGCCAATCTCGGCCGCGCCGCCGGCCAGGATGACGACGACACATACGCCATCATCTGGAACCCGGTCGACTGAACCGCCAGCCTCGAGCCCCGCGCCGCAACCGGCGCGGGGCTCTTTCGGGAGGGGGCGGCGAAAACTCGCCCCCCACTCTTCGCCCGTCCCCGAAACGATCTCGCTCGCCGATCCTCGCCTTCGCTTGTCCGTAGCGAAACGAGGATCATCATGGACGACGAAAACGAACGCGCGGCCCGCGCGAAGAAGGGCAGTCCGTTTCTCAATACCGCGCAGGCCGCCTTCTATATCGGGCTGTCCCAGCGCACGCTGGAGAAGATGCGGCTCAAAGGCGGCGGCCCGCAATTTCGCAAGCACGGCCGCTATGTCCGCTATCACATCGACGAGCTCGACGACTGGTCGAAGGGACGCGCGCAGGAGACCAGGCCCGAGGATGCCGGGCACGATTCCGGCTCGGCCGGTGAGGGAGGCCGCTCATGAGCCGGCGTCCCACCATCCGTCTGATCGGCAGCCATCTGCGGCGCATTCGGGCGCGCAAGACGATCGCCGTGGCTAGTGCAGGCCTCAGCCTGATCGGCTTCGCCGCTTTCGACAAGCCATCGCCCTGGCTGGTCTGGAACGCCTCGGCCAGTGCGCCGGTCGGCCTCTATCGCGTCGCGTCCGGATCACCGGCTCGTGGCGATCTGGTGCTCGTCCGCCCGCCAAAACCGGTCGCCGATCTCGCCGCCGAACGCTTCTATCTGCCCAGCCATGTACCGCTGGTCAAGCGCCTTGCCGCGCTGCCTGGCGAGCATGTCTGCGCCTTCGGCGACGCCATCATCATCGGCGGCGAGATTGTCGCGCGCCGGCTGGCAACCGACACGCAGCACCGTCCGCTGCCTTGGTGGAATGCCTGCCGCAAGCTCGCCGCCGACGAGTTTTTCCTGCTCGGCAACGATAGAAACCGCTCCTTCGACAGCCGCTATTTCGGGCCGGTGCCGGCCGAAAATATTGCCGGGAGGCTCGTGCCGCTATGGACCGAGTAACCCTCCTGATGCTCGGCATGGTCGCGATAGCGCCATGCGCCTGTTCCGCCGCGACCGACGCTCAGCCGGCCGCCATCTCCCGTGGTCCGCAGCTCCAACGATGGCAGCACTTGATAGCCGAAGCAAGCCGGCGTTTCAGCATTCCACAGCCCTGGATTTATGCCGTCATGGATGCCGAAAGCCGGGGGCAGACAATGCTGGACGGACGGCCGATCGCCTCACACGCCGGCGCTATTGGCCTCATGCAGGTGATGCCCGGCACCTACGAGGAGATGCGCGCAGAGCTTGGCCTGGGAGCCGATCCGCACGACCCTCGCGATAACATTCTGGCAGGTACTGCCTATCTGCGCGCCATGTATGACCGCTTCGGCTTTCCCGGCCTGTTTGCCGCCTATAACGCTGGGCCGGACCGCTACGAACAGCATTTGCAGCGTGGGCGACCGCTGCCCAGCGAGACGGTTTCGTATCTGGAAGAGCTCAAGGCGGCGGGGATCGCGGCCGCCGACATGGACGCGTTCACCGGCAAATCCCGTTCCGGAAAAGCGCCGGAAATCCCGTCCGGGCAGTCGCTGTTTTTCCTGCGAAACGGTGTTTCCGCGACCGATCCGAATGGCCAAATCGTGGTGCCGCTCGGATCGGAGCGAGCAGGGGCAGGCCGGCCGGATCGCAGGTGAGGGCAGGGGTACCGTGGGTCGGGCGGGGCAGGGAGGCAGGGAGGCAGGTCCGCGGAAGGCAAGATAAAGGCATCGCCTCCTGGAGGCGGCGAAGTCTTTGTCTGCACATCGTTTTCCACGGAGGCTGCCTTCAGCGTCAGGAGAGCTGCTGCCGACAAACCTCTGATATTGCTTAAGATTGCTAGGAGGCTCAATGCAGGATGAAGAGTTCAAGCCGAGCCTGGGCAAAATCGGATCGCGCGGCTCGAAGGCAGGCAAGCGTTTCGCCGGCCAGATCCGCGCCGCGATCAACCGAGCCGGCGGCGGCAGCGGTCGCCGTGGCCGCTTCATCGGAAGCCGGGCGGGGCGCGGCGGGGCTGCTGCCGCCGTTCTCAGAGCGCGCGACCCCCACGCGGCGTTTCGGCAGCGGCGCGCCGTCGTCAAGGCGCGTATCGTCAAGCTGGCCGGCAAGGGTGTTGACGGGGCACGTGCACACCTTCGCTACCTCCAGCGCGACGGCGTCACCCGCGAAGGCGAGCCTGGCGAGCTCTATAGCGCCGACAGCGACCGCGTTGATGGCAAGGCCTTCATCGATCGTGCCGATGGCGACCGGCATCAGTTCCGCTTCATCGTCGCCCCTGAAGACGGCATCGAGTATGATGACTTGAAGCCGCTCACGCGGCGCCTCATGGCGCAGATGGAAGAAGACCTCGGCACTAGGCTCGACTGGGTGGCCGTCGATCATTTCAACACTGGTCATCCGCATACCCATATTATCGTCCGCGGCAAGGACGACCGCGACGAAAACCTCGTCATCGCGCGGGACTACATCTCGTCTGGAATCCGTGAACGGGCGGCCGAGCTGGTCAGCCTCGACCTTGGCCCGAGAACGGACCGCGAGATCGTGCAACGCCTGCGCCAGGAAATGGAGCGGGAACGCTTCACCAGCATCGATCGGCAGCTGCTCCGCATGCGCGACCATGAGGGGCATGTCTCACCGGCCAGCCGAGACACGTTTCGCCAGACGCTGCACCAGGGCCGCCTGCGCAAGCTCGAGCGGATGGGTCTGGCTGAGGAAGTCGGCTCGGGCCACTGGCGCCTTGATGGCGAGCTTGAAGCGACACTGCGCCGCATCGGCGAGCGGGGCGACATCATCAAGACCATGCACCGCGAACTGACCGGCAAGGGGCTCGCCCGCAGTGCCGCCGACTATGTTGTCCATGATCGATCTGCAGAGCAGATGCAGCCTGTCGTCGGCCGCATCATTGCGCGCGGCCTGGCCGACGAAATCACTGACCGCCATTACCTCGTCGTCGACGCCGTGGACGGCAAAAGCCACTATGTTGATATCGGCAAAGGCGAGGCAACCCAACCGACGCCAGAGGGCTGCATAGTGCGGGTCACGCCGAGGGACACCGGGCCAAGGCAAGTCGACCGCACAATTGCCGAGATCGCCACGGCCCATGACGGGCGCTACAGCATCGATATCCATCTCAAGCATGACCCGTCGGCCACCGAACGCTTTGCCGAAACGCACGTGCGGCGACTGGAGGCGATCCGCCGGGCGACCGGTCGTGTCGAGCGCGAGCCGGACGGCACCTGGATCGTCGCACCGGATCATCTCGACCGTGTGTCTGACTACGAGCGTCAGCGGGCCGGGGCCGAGCCTGTCACGGTTGACAAGCTCTCATCGACGCCGCTGGAACAACAAGTCAGCTTCGACGGCGCCACCTGGCTCGATCGAGAGCTGGTTTCCGACATACCGGAGGCCTTGCACAGCTCTGGTTTCGGCCGCGATGTCCGAGAGGCGCAAGGCCGGCGACGGCAGTGGCTGATTGCGCAAGGTCTTGCTCGGGAAGAGCAGGACCGGATCGTCTATCGCGCCAACATGCTTTCGATGCTGCGCCAACGCGAGTTGAACCGCGTAGCCGGCCAGTTGTCGAACGAACTCGGTCTGCCCTATTCTCAAGCCCAGAGTGGAGATCGAATAGAAGGCACGCTCCGCCGCTCCGTCGAGCTCGGCGGCGGAAAATACGCTGTCATCGAGAAATCGCGCGAGTTCACGCTGGTGCCATGGCGGCCGGTGCTTGATCGGCATATTGGCAAGGAGGTGTCTGGTGTCGTGGGTGGGGAGGGGATTTCATGGACCATCGGCCGGCAGAGAAGCGGGCCAAGCATTTCGTGACATGGCTACACAACTTCTTTTGCCCGCGTTGAACGGGTACTCAGTCCGGACGGAGTTCGCCTGCTAATTGCCCGCGGCATTGATTTGGCGAGGGATAAATGGCTGGTCGTGCAAGACTCATCGTTCGCTCTACAACAAGCGCCGCGATCAGTTCATCGTCTTCCATGATTCTGAGCCAAAACCCTCCTGCGCCACCACGGTACTCTTCCCGATGCCACGGAAGCCGCGCCGACGACGGCGGTGCCGGCCTGGTTGCGCAGGGCTGCCCCCGACCCAAACAGTTGCGGCGCATTGAGGACATTGCAATCACTGCCGGTGCGGCCACCGGCGCGCTCGATGAGATGGTCCCCAGCTAGAGAGGTGGGCTGGCGCCTGGTGACAGCGCCTACGGCTTTCGGCGGCCGCGGTACGGCGAAGCAGGCTCGCGGCGTCGAGGATGAAGCCGCACTTCGCGATGTTCTTTTGCTCACACGACCGGGAGACAAGGTCGGCCCCGCGGGCCGGATGCTGTTGGCCGGGCGTGAACTGGCTGCCCATCCCGCTCAGGATCTTCTAACGGGAGAAACCTCGCTGCGGTGGGGAAGATTTCGGTCGTCGCCCGCGACGACGAGGCGGTCAGCGACCTGGCCAGACGAGCTTCGGCAGCTTTCCGCTGCAGCATGGTGACGTGCGCGATCATGGCCGCCGAATGAGATCGCTCGAACGCACCGTCGGATGCTGGCTCGCCGACGCTTTACTGGCGCAAGCCTGGGTGGGGCCATGCGGTGCCGCTACTGGCACCGAGGCAGCTTTGGGCATGAGACCCGACCAATCGCGCCGGGCCTTGACCGGGCCGGGCGACGCGACCCGAGCGTCGGGACAAAAAGCCGGGAAGGGGAGGGCACCAGCCCGGTTGAAGCCAAGGGCATGATGATGTGAGGACGATCTGCTGGCAAGAATTTGCGGAGATCGATGCTGTCATGGCGCGCTCGTCGAAGATTCTGAGCGGCGCCGACGTGGCTGCTCGAAGGGAGAACACTTCACTCCGTGACCGGCCGGACCTGATTACGATCTCCATTGGAATAAAGAAGAACGACGGGCCGAATGGCAGGGTTGATCGCCAAGATGCGCGATCTGCCGGCTGTCCTGCGCGCGTGCGGGAGTCGCCACCATGAGCTTTACGACAAAATTGCCGGCAGAGGCCGATTTCAAGAAGGTGTTGCTCCAATGCTATCGAGGAGGCGATCGCACGCAGCGCGAGATCGGCCAGTGCGGATTCTTGGCCAAGCTGCTCGGCGCGTCGTGAGATGTTGTCCGTCGGGTGGGTGACGCTTTAGATCAGGCGGATCTCCACCCAGACAGCAGCCTGGCGGTTAAACCGCCTTGCGTGTTCGGTATGGCGGCACAGCGGTTTGGAGATCGGCGAACGCCACGCCCCACGGTAGCGATGCCTCGCATGACCAAGCAGCGGCATGTGCGGCAGGCTTGCACCCGCTTCAGATGCGAGACGGGTCAAGACAATCATCCTGCACAACGCCACGCGGCGGTGAGCCGGTTTCGAAAAGGGCCGGCCCCGGCCGTTCATACAAGTGGAGTTGGGGGCGCGGGGCCGGATCAAGCCTATCGCGTTGGACCCGCCGGGACCGCGCGTCCATCATCCCGGCAACGCCAGGCGCTCGCCTCGCGTCATGCGGGCTTCGGCTTGGCGCGCCGAATGTCTGGACCGGCATCGCGGAGCAATGGCGCACCAGTCTACGACATGGTGCGTAGTCGCCATGCTGCCCCTGGCCAGATCGTAGATGACCTCGGCTTGTTCGCCATGGCGAGCCGAAGCACGTTGACGGCCGTGCCGGGTGATGCGCCGTCCCAGACTGTCATCCCAAAATCGGCGCGCGCCATCTCCCGGTCTTTGGCGGCGTAGATCCAGTATCCTCTAGCACCTTCAGGAGACGGGACCCGGTAGGCAGCCCAGTCGCCCAGATCATTGCGGGGTTCCTTGGCCGCATGGAAGACCCCGACATGTTTGTAGCCGTAGCCCGCGAGCAGGCCCTGCGCCTCGGCATCGGCTCCAGACGCGTCGCCAATCAGCACGCCGTGCACGGCAACAACGATTGGGCGGATCCGAGCGATGGCAGGTTCCGTCAGCTCAAATATCTCGCGTGAACCCCCTATGAATATCATCGACATCATGACTTTCCCTTCTCTCCAGGGCTCCCTCGCTCTGACCGCCGTCTCCCTCTGGCCCTGCGTGAGGGGTCACCCGAACGCCGAGACGGCGAAGCCGGCTCGGGGAGCGGCGGGACGCCGCAACTAGAGCCCGGTCGGCGGCAGGCCGGCGCGCAGACCTGCCGCTTCCGGAGGCGCTACGCGCGCGGAGCTAGTGGCCTTTGTCGGCCAGCCAGAGGCTCACGTCCTGGATCGAGCGCATGAGCACCGACGGATTGTCCCGCGCGGGAATGAAGCCCCAGCTCTGCCAGTAGCGCTCTGCCTCGGCGTCGATCGCCCGCACCACCACCGCGCGGCCGCCGACGATGTCGGCGCCGGCGACGCAGCGATACAGCGCGTCCTTGACCAAGCCGCTACCGACGCCTTGTCCGGCATAGCGGTGGTCGACGGCGAGTTGTCCGATCAGCAGGCAGGGGATCGGATCGGGCGGGCGTCCGGTGCGGATGGCGCGCGGTGCGCTATTTGGCTGGATCACGCCCGGCGCGAGGCCGTAATAGCCGACGACTGTTCCCTCGTCGTGAACGACCAGGACGCGGGTAAACCCGCGGGCCTGGTTCGTTCGCGCGAAGCCGGCCAGCCAAGCGTTAAGCGCCGGCTTGCCGCAATCGAAGCTGTCGAGGCGGTGCGCGTCGTCGAGGAGTTCGATGCCTGAAAGCGCCACCTAGCGGTCCCAGGGCGGGGACCGACGCAGCCGCTCGGCCGCCTTCGCCGGGGGCGCAGCGGCCGGGGCTGAGATCGCCTGCATGAAGGCGTCATAGGCTTCCGGGGACACGCGGATGACGGTTTCGTTGAGGATGGCCGCCTGCGCCTCGTGCAGCGCGGCGCGCCGCATGAACTCCGTGCGCGACAGGCCGAGCAGCTCCGCGCCGCGGTCGATGATGGTGAGATCATCGTCGCGAAACCGCATCGAGACGGGTGCTTCCTTCCTGGTGGGTGTGGTGGCCATGGCGCGCTCCTGTGCTGCGGACGTATATACGTTAGTGTAACGCGGAACGCAATACTACGTTCCCTGGCGACGTCTCGTGGCGGATGGTCTCAGGATTTCTCGCCGCATCGGTTCTTCTCGGCTTCTCGCCCCAGTCGCCATTGCCGCAACCCAGAGCAAGGTGGCTTTGGTCAGCTCCGGCGGATCAATTACGGCTTAGAAAGCGCATTTGTTTTTGGCGGCCGGATGAGCGGGTCCAGAAGCGAAGTCGCTGCCATGACTGTCGCCGGACGAGCCCCGGCTATCCCGAACCTGATGAACATCTGACGCGATGGCGACTTTCGGGCCGTCACGCAACAAAGGAGGAACGGCTATGAAGGCTGGGCGGCGGCACTTTCATTCTCAGGCGCCGCTCTATGCCACCTGTCGGCCAATGTGACATCGCCACTGCGGTCCTTCGAACAAGTCGATTCGATTCTGAATTTCGGCCTTTAGATGATTGTAGCGATTGAATCAGCGACAAGGGCTGGGCAATCGCGGTTGTGGTGACCGCGAGCCACTAAGCTTGTGCCGTACCCTTACAATGATTCATCAAGGCGTTTACCTCGGCAATCACGAGATCCGGCGTGATGTCGAACTTGCATCGGACTTTGACCGGACAATGCCGCACTTGGTCCAGACCACATCCGCGACATTCAATAACACTCATAAGCATGCTGACCAAGGGACCTCGAAACCCCCAAATCTCCGGTAGATGTGACGCCGTGAAAATGCCGATAGTAGGGCGGCCAAGCTGGGCAGCGACATGGCCGGTGCCTGAATTGTTCGAAACGACGAGCGCGGCCGAATTCACGAGACAATTGAATTCCAATTCTGACAAGTCGACAGCCGTCCGAATGTTCGCGGCCCCACGTTCCCTAGCTATCTTCGCAACCTCCTCAAGCGCTTCCAGGCATTCGCCACGGCCAACGAGGACCACCTCACCACGGATCGAAAGAGCAGCGACAACTTTGCCAAAACTTTCAATGGGCCAATCTCGCAGGCTGGAATTGGAGAACGGAGCCACGACAATCGGGGCATTGCCTGTAGTCGAATTCTGTGGGTGACCCGCTCCGCTTTCGAAATAGGCAGCTGCCTTTGCGACCAGAAAGAGGAGGATTTCTGACACATGCTGGAGACGCACCTGCTTACGGTCAATGAACCAATCAAGCCATCTACGGGGGATTTTGTTAGCAAGCCCTATTTTTTGGACCAGCTTGTAGAAAATGGTTCTGCGCAGTTTCAGATTGAATGGCGCTATCGCAATATCGATCTGATGCATGCTGTACGGATCAACTATCGCTGCACGGTGCCTGGCGGGAACTTCAAGCAAGATCGGCCTTGTTTCTTCCGGAACACGCATATCAATGGCAAGATCAAACTCGCCGGTCAGCAGCGGCCTTATGTCCGCGGCTTCTTTGCGCGTTTTGACTTTTGGGTTGCGAGGAAAAAAGTCAAAAGCAACGTGATCGTCGGCGAGGTCGAACTGTTTTGCAGTAGCGATGTTCCAGCTTCCCACCACCAGCGTAATGTGGGCATGCGCAAAACGCTGACGAAGGTCCTTTAGAGGCCCTAGAGACATCCAAAAGTCGCCGACATGATCAAGCTTGAGGACCAAAATTCTCATCCTTGCGCTTGACTGTTCCGGCTCTTCCCAGCTGCGGTATATAATTTGATTGCCGTCGTGCTTTGTAAAATATGCCATTGCCATTCCGAAGATTATACGGTCAACACTGATAGCCCAGTGACGCGTGTGTAGGTTGGAGTGCTCCCCACTTTGTCCGCGTCTCCGCAAGAATTCTGCCATCAGATCCAAGCCGCGCTCCAGCAGGAGCTGTTGGGCGAAGTCTGCATCTCTAGCGATGGTAGCGCGCCAAGAAAGCCAGCTATGTCCCGACCCGCAATGTGAAGGGCTTCGTCACGGTCTCGCATGCAGTGAGTTCGGCAACGCCGAGTAGACGGTGATCGCCAAGCCGCCGTCCCCAGATCTCGGAGCATAACGGCAGTGGCCTCGCTCTTTGGTCGATGCTGATCCTGAATGCGACCGTCGCCGCCGGCGACGACACCGCCGGCCGCATTGACCGTCTCGGGCACGCCCTGTCGCTGTGGTCCCGCATCACGGTCGCTAGCAAGGACCCGCCGCAGCCGCTTTTTTCTGCGCGTCCGGTCGTCCAAGGTGAAGTGGACGAATCAACCCTGTGATGAAGTCGACTGCCTGCCAGCGGTGAGGTGGCAGGCGGCATCGATGAACACCATTATTCGCCGAGCTTGGATAGCGGCACCTCTATCACGCTGAGAGCCTGTTATGCTGGTCCAGCGTTTGATCGCAGTCTTGATCCATGCGAGCAGCTTGTGAGGGATGCAATCGAACGAGGCGCTGCTCCCACAGCCGTCGCAGGCCCTCCATCAGAGCTTCACGCTTAGCCTGATCCGGCGCAATTGTATTGAGGAGATCTCCCAACACGGCTTCGCCCTCAATCCGCATCAGCAGATTAAACAAGTCGTGTGAAATTCGTACACTGTCACTGCTGAAGTGGGTCGTGCTGATCTCGCAGTGAGTCTCCCGACGATCTGGCGCTTTGTAAGCGCGGGTTTGATGGAGGGACACATAGGGCGGCAACGAAACCGCAAGCGCAGTCCAATCCTGCAGCGTTGCAGCCCGCTTTTTTACCAGGAAGGGCCCGACCACAAGTCCATCCAGCTCTGTCGTCAGAAAGGTGGCAATCGCGTCTGCAACCGAATCCACGATCGGTTCGGCATTGTTGTTAAAGGACGTATTGAGCAGAATTGGAGTGCCTGTGCGCTTCTTGAACGCATTGATGACCTCCCAGTACGCGGGATTGGCGTTGCGCGATACTGTTTGCAGGCGAGCGGTACCGTCGACGTGCGTGATGGCACCGAGCAAGGCGCGCTTTGAGTCACGCACGCGAACGACGAAATTCATGAATGGAAATTCGTGCCTACCGTCCGGGAGGTCGAAAAATTCGCTCGCATCCTCCTCCAGCACAGATGGCGCGAAGGGCCGATAGCCTTCGCGCTTCTTGACCATCGCATTGATCCGGTCCTTGTTTGCGGCGGGCCTAGGGTCGGCAAGAATGCTGCGGTTGCCCAGCGCACGTGGCCCAAACTCCGAACGACCCTGCACCCAGCCGATCACGGCGCCGTTGGCGATCCAGTCGGCTGCACTGCTTGCCACGTCATCAGAGCGTTCAACCTCGAGATGTCCGGCCCATGCATTCAGTTCCTGTTGCACGGCGCGCTCGCTCCCGAGATCAGGACCCCAATAGACCTCCTGCAGTCGCTCACACGGCGCGGGGCGGCCCATCTCGTTAGAGACTATCAGCGCAGCTCCCAATGCGCAGCCAGCGTCGTGAGACGCGGGTTGCACGAAAATGTCTTCGAAAAGCCCTGAATACAGCAGCTTACCGTTCATCGTGCAGTTGTGGGCCACCCCCCCCGCCAGGCACAACCGCTTCATGCCGGTGGCCTCACGGTGATGCCGGAGAATGTGGAACACGATCCGCTCAAGCGCTTCCTGCAGTGACGCACTCACATCTCGATGCTGCTGGGTGAAGGGCATTCCCTTTCGCCTGACCTCGATATTGCGGAGCAACGCCGGACCGATGCGGTCGAGGTGAACACGGTAGCCACCGCCGTTGGCGGAGAGCTCGTAGAACTGCTCGAAGAGCTCGCGATAGGGAGCGGGGTCGCCGTAGGGCGCGAGTCCCATTACCTTATACTCGTCGAACAAGCCGTAGCCGAGATAGCGGATCGTCTCGAGATAAAACAGCCCAAGAGAATTGTTCTCGGGGAAAGCCTCGAGTTGCGTAATTTCTGTGCCAGACCCTACCGCCAAGAGGCCCGATAGGAAATCACCAGAGCCATCAATCGCTAGAATGAGACTTTGTTCGAAGCCCGACATTGCAAAGGCGCTCACGGCGTGCGCCTGATGATGACTTACGAATGAAATACGCGAACTGTCCAACTTAGTGCCGAACTCACGCGTTAACAGATCCTGCACCAACGTTTTAGCATCCAACGGAATGGAGAGAATGTCCGGGTGGGATGCGGACATACCTTCAAGCATGGCGTTGGCATAGGGCTCGCTGGCGTAGAGCGCGACACGATCAATGTCGTTGAGCTGAACCCCCGCCGCTGACAGACAGTATTGAATCGAACGAATTGGGAGCTTGTTGGAGTGTTTCATCCGATTGAGGCGTTCCTCTTCGACGGCTGCTATCACCCGTCCGTCTCGGACGAGCACCGCGGCGCCATCGTGCATAAAGGCGTTCCGAAGCTCGAATCGGTTTTCATGGACTTGGTCAAGTCCGCCGCTAATTCCTAGACACAGCATTTCTTTCTCCACATAGTGACGGGCAAGCCAAATTGGCCTGCCTCAGACCGTTTCCAACTAAATAGGCCGCGTTGTCGCTTGCAGCTGCAACCGCCTGTCAGGCATCACCGGCATCAAAGAACGCCTCATAAGGGTCCGCCTGAATCAACATGAGATGCTTCGATCGTGGCGCCTGCCGTTCCATGACGCCGAGAGCTTGGCTGGATCATCGAATCTTGAGCGGCTGCTGACTTGCATGCCGGCGATGCCGTTTTCATCTGCAGCACGAACTTGTGACGCGGGCTGCCTATATCCTTGCGAAGGGGCGGCTGTTGACGAATAATGCCGCGCCGTGAACTGGCCCGATTTCATTCCCCGAAAGACCGTCGCACAGGCGACTGACATGTGCTGCACTGTCCGCCTGCTTCCCGGTCGCACATCCGATAACGCCTTCGCTTGTGCAGGAGGCCGTATCGCGTCATTCGTCGGCCAAACATGGCACCGACTGGAAGCCCGGCAATACCGCGTAGATGTAAAGTGCGCTGATGTTGTATGGTAGCGCTGCCGGCCGGGTCTCCAATCCGCTGCCCAAACGAGCGGACTGCCTGCGGCAAAAAGCCCGCCACAAGCAGAATCGCGCTGGGCAGCTGGCTCGCCTGCAAGACTTCGCAGCTCAGGAACATTGGGGACGACTAGCGTCGAACCGCCGACATGATCGGCCAGTTGCAACTCACTTCTCGGCACGACCTCCACTGCACGTCAGGGCGCATGGAAGATTTTCTCCTTTGGATGGGTGACCGGTGCGGACGTGCTTTTGTCCATGCAAGATTTCCGAAGAGTTATGAAATCGTTTGTTTCGATCAAAGTCATCCACGCTATGAATAGCTGCCGGACATGCGCTTCAAAGGGGCTTCAGGCTTCCCGGATGGCTACTCCGATTCGAAGCGCGTGGCATTCCATGCGCTCTATCACAACATTTTTCAGCAAAGGGTATGAGAGCAAACCCACACTTCTTTTTCAGAAGTCGCTTCGAAGCAGCCGAGGCCTTGATGGGCTTCTTCACCAAGTTCGGCGATGGTGCCGCAGACATTCTTCCTCTTTCCGGGCTGAACAAGCGCAGAGTTCGCGCCTTGGCAGTGTGTCTGGGCGCTCCGTCTGATCTTGTTGAAAAGATCCCGACCGCCGACCTGGAGAACCTCGTGCCGGTCTCACATACGATGAGTTGACGACTTCCTCGAAGGCCAAGAGATCAACGAAGCGGCGCACAGGCGTATACTTCATGCGCATTCCAGCACAGCCCATAAGCGAGCGCTTCCCGTCACAACGATTGCCATGACGGGTTCGATATTTAGGCATCGGCAATAGCGTCTCAACATACACGATCGATGGGCTTGCCGCAGTTAGGCAGCTAGCGGCCTGAATTACCGCTGGAGCGAAGCGCTGCTCTTTCAGCCCGCATGCGGTCATGAGGTTGACAGTGTCGGCACGTATCGCCGAGGCCGGCACGCGAACTCATTCTCCCTGAATGCCTGCTCTATCGATCTTCCGCAGCGTACCCACTTGACCGGTCGCTTCGACATTCTAGGCACCTGGATTGTAGCCGATCCTTGCCGCTCTCCTTCGGCCGGTCGCAATGCTAGACGTGCGGCCGTTACGCTATGCAGAGCTGGTTGTCAGATGCGTGATGCGAAACGTGAGATGCAGCTCCAGTTTTGGCGATGGCGGGCTCGCCGCATTGTTGATATCATCCGCACAGAACAGGCGCGCAAATGACATCGGATTCAGAGAAGGCTGAGGCGGTCGAGCAGTTACTTGATACACCTGACCTTGCAACCGCACTGGAAAGCGAACAGTTCAAGAAATTCCTCGACCAGGTGCCGATCGCCATAGCCGTTTCGGACCTTGCCGGTGAAGAGCGCGTGGTCTACGCCAATCCGGAATTCGAGAAACTGTCAGGCCTGACAGCCGCCAGGCTCACACGAGCAAACTGGGCAGCCCTTTTGGGCAAAGGCCTCCATCAGCAAAAGGACAGGCCGCTTGCCGAGGCCGTGGTCGAGGGAACCGATTTGGTCGGCACCTTCAAGCTGGAGCGCGGAGAGGACAAACCCGCGATCGTCGACGTTTATTCGAACGTGATCGAAGACGACAACGGCAAGGTGTGCTTCCGACTGGTGGCCCTGGTCGACGTATCCGCCCATGGCGAGGCGGGAGATGAGCGCTCGGCGGAGGAGCGTGTCAGCGAGAAAGACACGCTGCTGCGCGAACTGCAGCACCGGGTGAAGAACAACCTGCAGATGATCACCGCGCTGATCCGGCTGGAAAGCCGCAACGCGACCGAGGCCGACCGGAGACGGTTTGAGCGGCTCGCCGGTCGCGTCGACGCTCTGGCGATCCTCTACCAGACGCTAACGGCCGACGAGCCGAAGGAGGAGGTCGACCTTGGCGTCTATCTCAGCCAGATCGCGTCCGCGGTCATGAGCTCGCATGCGGTCGAGGGAATCCGGCTGGATATGAAGGTGGATACATATCCGGTGTCAATAAACGTCGCCATGCCGGCCGGGCTGGTCGTAAACGAATTGCTGACCAATTCACTAAAGCATGCGTTCCGGGGCCGCGATGGCGGCACGATAACACTGCACAGCGTCGTCGATGGCGACGGCTGCCGGGTTATAGTGTCGGACGACGGAATCGGCCTGCCGGAAGGCGACGTGTGGCCCAAACCAGGCAAGCTCGGAGCGCTGATCGCGCGATCGCTGACCGAGAACGCCAAGGCGCAGCTAGCCGTCGAGTCCAGCGCCAACAAAGGGACGAAGGTGACCATCGTTTTCAAGCGGTCGGCGGCAGCAAGCTGAACGGTTGCTGTCGACTAGCAGGCTGGCGGCTGGCTTCATGTCGCGGCTTTGAGCAGGTGGCTGCAAATAGGCTAGGTCGCCCTTCACGGCCTGCTTCACATGGTCGAGGTCTTCCATTATGCTCCAGGCTTGCTGCTTCTGATTTCGGCGGCCAGTCCATCCCCACCTAGCGGAAGGCACTCCCGCCTGATTGCGTTGCGGCTTGAGTCTTGACGGCGGGGGCTACCTGACGCCTTCGCGCTCATCACGCGCGGGCCGGCAATTCAGCAGCGAGTCATCGCTTGGCCAATCTTGCCGAGGACGAAGGTCTAACCTACAAATAAAATTGGTCCGACTGTTCGTGGCCGGAGTAACCGCGAATTTGCGCTATCGGGACAGGAGAGCAGTGCTGTAGGCAAACCGCGATGCGTGCATTCGTTCGATTGGTTCTACGATTATCCTGACGCCTGGGGTGACCAGTTGCACCAGTATTTCCTACTACGCGCAATCTTTGCAGGGTCATGTGCAGATCATCGCGGCCCGCCAAGACATCGGAAAACTGATCGACGATCCTTCAACACCTGAGATATTGCGCGCCCGAATGGCATCGGCGGCCGCCATATAATAGTTTGCGGCAAAGACGGCCGCGATCGAACGGCTGAGGACGCGCTCGCCAACAGATTGCGCGACAGACGATGGGGTGGATACCGCGGATACGACGCCTGGTTCGATGCTCCGATCAACAACGCGAAGCTCGCCGCGACTTCCGTCTACAGCGATTCGGTTCAAAGGCTTGGCGCGTTGGACAAAGCTCGCCGCGCCGAAGCGCGATGCATAGAAGCCGGGATAGTCGCCCGAACACAAGTCGAACAAGCGGAGTGGTCGACCGTTTCGTCCTCCCCGGGGACCAGCCGGTTGCTCTGGCCTGGGGCGACCTGATGGGTCTTGCGGAGCACCCTCTCCAGCATGGCGATCAGGTCTTCGGGAAGTATGGCCTCATTCTGCACAGACGGTTTTGCGTGGCTGTTACGGATGCCGGCGGGCACGGTGGCGATATGGCGGTCCTTTCGATCGAGCGGCTCGCCACGCTGCGTATAATTCCACGCCAGGCAGGAGAGACGGCGCTCGATCGTCGCCACAGAGTTTGGTTTCTTGTCTCCTGTAACCTTTCTGGATGCACATGTAGAGGCCGACGGTCTGCGGATCAGGCGGCAACACCTCGAGGTGCTGCCGGCGCGCCCAGGCGCAAAAAATCCGCTCTCGACCGAGCGGCGTCAGACCGGTATTCTTATGGATGTTCATCCGGTCCCCCTGGAGTCACTGAAGCTTCGACAATCTCAGCTTTCCCGGTTCGGACCGGATGGACAACCTACTGAAAGCTCACAACTAGCTACCAATGCGATCAGCTTTCGGGCTATCGGGCGCATCCAGGGAGGATGGGTATGTTCTTGGCTAACGGGCTCAAGCTGCGGGACCGCGGGTGCACGCTGGCACTGATGTTGGCGATCATATGTGTATGTGCGCCTGCACTGGCGGCAAACGCGTCGGATCAGGCGTGCCGGTCCATCGCCAAGCTCAAAATTCCAAGCGTGATCTTTACCGAGGCTAGCCTTCAAAAGCCGCAGGAGATCCCCGCAGATCCCTTCACTGCATTCACCGGCGCCTCGCCTCAGGCGGTAAAAGTGGGCGGGCACTGCCTTGTCCGAGGTGTTATCGGGAAACGCCAGGGGGTCGATGGTCAATCATATGGCACCCGGTTTGAGGTGCGTCTTCCGACGACCTGGAACGACATGTTCCTTTTCCAGGGCGGCGGCGCAGTTGATGGCTTCCTGGCGCCGGCCGTCGGGACCATTCCTTGCCGGAACTCGACCGCGGCTCCCGGGCTCTTGCGCGGCTACACTGTTGTAAGCATGGATGGCGGGCACCCAAGCCCCGATCCGGCTTTCGGGGTCGATCAAGCCGCACGCATTGATTTTGCGTACGCCTCCATTGGCAAAGTCACTTCGGTCTCGAAGCAGGTGATTGCCAAGTTCTATGGGGCGGCTCCGAAAAAGTCGGTGTTCATGGGATGCTCGAATGGCGGTCGTGAGGCGTTGATAGCGGCTCAGCGATATCCGCTCGAGTTCGACGGCATTGTTGCAGGTAGCCCGGGTTTTCGTCTCAGTGCCGCCAACATTGCCGAAGCCTGGGATACTCGCCAGTACATGAGCATCGCTCCCAAGGATGAGGCCGGCCATCCTATTCTATCCCGCGCCTTCTCCCAGCAGGATCTGAACATCGTCGCCAAGGCGGTTCTCGCTGCCTGTGATGCCCGCGATGGCATTGAGGATGGCGTCATCAACGCCTGGCAGCAGTGCCGGTTCGACCCAAAGGTCCTGTCCTGCCAAGGCGATAAGACGGACAGCTGCCTCACGGCTGGTCAAGTGCAGTCCATGAGCCGCGCGTTCGCGGGTCCGGAAAGCTCCGATGGCGAAAAGCTTTACAGCGATTGGCCATATGATACGGGCGTTGCGGGCGCGGACTGGAGAATGTGGAAGCTGGGCAATTCCCCCACTTCCCAGTCGGATGCAAATAACATCGTTCTGGGAGCCCGCTCGCTTCAATACTACTTCATGACGCCCCCGGCGCCGAATTTTGACCCCCTGAAGTTCGACTTCGACAAGGATCCGGCACGCGTTGCGGATACGGCCAAGCTCAATGATGCGACCGGCACGTATCTCGCCAGCTTCGCTGCCCACGGTGGAAAGCTGCTCTTGTTTCAGGGACTTTCCGATCCGGTCTTCTCAGCCAACGATCTGGTGCGCTGGTACAAGCAAGTCGTCGAGGTCACAAGCGGCGGCGATTTGGAAGCGACTCGCCGTTTCGTGCGCATGTTCATAATCCCGGGGATGACCCACTGCGGCGATGGCCAAGCCTTCGACGACTTTGATCCTTTGGCCGCCATCGAGGGCTGGATAAACCAAGACAAGGCTCCGGATTCTCTCGCGGCTGGCAGCAAGGCATTCCCCGGCAAGCACCAGCCGATCTGCGCTTATCCCACTCAAGCTGCCTATGGCGGTAAGGGAAATCCCGATGAGATCGCGAGCTATTCGTGTCGGGGATAAGAGACCTCGTCATTTGTTCGCTTCAATCTGCGCGCATTCCCGGAACAGGTCTCCCGGACCAAGGATCGGTTGGAAAAGCTAAACCCGGAATTTGTGGGCCGTGCCATAACGCAGTTGATGATCATGCCTGACTACGAAGCGTCGGCCGCCGATAGTCTGGACACAGCGCTCGCTGTGCTCGATGAGGTAATTGTTATCGCCTGAGATCTGACCGCCTCATCCCAGCGGACAAAACGGGGGCATCAGAGCCCGGACGCCTTGGTGAGATTTACGCGGAAACGATCGCGCCGGCGCTGATAATTTCGCGTCATCTCCGCGGAGGCATGGCCGAGCTGTTTTTGCACATAGCGTTCGTCGACCTCGGCCGACGAGGCGAGGCCGGCGCGCAGTGAGTGGCCGGCGAATTTCTTGGCCCGTTCGCCCTCCGACAGATCGCCGCGCACGCCGGCGGCGAGCGCCGTGCGCTTGACCAGGCGTGCGACCTCCTGGTCGTTCAAGCGATCGGCACCGACGGCTCTGCCTTGACCAGCAACGCGCCGAAACAGCGGTCCGTGCGCAATGCGCGCCAGTCTTAGCCAGGTCTGCAGAGCGACCACAGGGCAGGTGGCGTCGGAGGAGCCGCGGCCGATTTCGACCTCGCGCCAGCCGGTTTTGCCGCGCAATGTGACAAGCAGACCCTTATCGGCAAAAATCTCGACCCAGCCGCGCCCGTCCTCGGTCTGATCCCTGCCGACGTCGAGGCCGACGATTTCGGATCGGCGAAGGCCGCCGGCGAAACCCAAAAGCAGCATGGCGCGGTCGCGCAGACCACGCAGCGTGCCGCGGTCGAGGGTCTCGAACATGCGATCAGATCCTCGGGCAGGATCGCTTCCTTCTGCCGGGGAGGGGAGGCGTGGGTGTTGCGAACGCCAGCCATCACCGTGGCGATATGCCGGTCCTTGCGGTCCAGCGGCTGGCCGCGCTGGGCAAAATTCCAGGAGAGCGACGAAAGCCGGCGCTCGATGGTTGAAACGGTGTTGGGCTTTTTGTCGCCAGTGGCCGTACCTGACGCGCAGGCGGCGATATAGAGCCCGACGACCTCAGGATCGGGCGGGAACATCTCGATGCCTTGGCGCCGGCACCAGCTCGAAAAATGCTTCCAGTCGGCTGCGTAGGCGCGGCGCGTGTTGGCCGAACTCGCCGCCTCGATATAATCGCGCGCGCGGCCGGCGAGCGCCTCAAGCTGCGCAGGCAGGCTGGGATTGGCAATGGCTGGAAGGGGAGGGGACGAGGCTAGGTCGGCATCGCCCATCTGCATGACGATATCGATGATGTCGGGCAAAGCCGCGGCGCTTTGTGTATGAAGCTTGTCCGAAATTCGTAGCATATTTCGGACATCTTGACCGTCACTTCGTCCGAAATCGGACCACAGATTTCGGACAAAGCCCCGGCATCAACCCGCCAATATCTCGATCTGCCGTCGCCGCTGCAAACGTCGCCTGTGAGAGGCGAGCCGCCTCTAAACTGGTCGTATATCCCGATTAATAATAAGAATGTAGTCAACTTCCATATTTTAGAGGGCACGCATGCTGCCACTCAACCGGCCTGATCACCACACAAAGTGAGGAAGAACCTGGTTAGGTGCAAAGCGACAATTGCCTCGACAGCGGGTCCCGGAAGGTTTATGCTGCCCAATCTTACCGCAATCCGAAATGGCGATTGAGTACCTTCACGAGTGAAGGGATTCCCGCGGTCTTAGAGATGAGTTGTCGAATGGCGCGAAGTCGCACAGAATCGCGAAGTCGCACAGAATCGTGTGTTTGATACCGATCAGGATCGCGAGCTATTTCAGGTGCAGAGAGGTCTTGCGCCCGATGCACGAGTTGCTCCCGGTCCAACGGAAGTGAATGGGTGGAACTGCTTTGTCGACCAAATTGTTGACGGAACGTCCGGCGCCCATTGTTGCTACATGTCTGGATTCTTGGGGCGTTTTGGATGATGCAATCCACCATCTCACTCCAAAGGGCAGTGGAATCTGGAACAATGTCGCTTTTGTACGCAGGACATCCTTCGCGCCCGATTGGCATATTGTCTTTAACTCTGCTTCTATTTTTGGGCTCCCTGTTGATATCGAGGCGAGTCCAAACAGGACAATTTTTGCAATCGGCGAACCGCCGACGAAAGCTCATCGCGCATTTCATGAAGGGCAGGGGAAAAATACCATCGTCCTGACGTCTGACGCAGAGCTGGCTGCTCGGCAGAATGCAGAGCGCCGATTCGTTTTGTCTCCACCTATCACTCGGTCTTGGTCTGTAACAAAGACATATGACCAACTTCTGGTCAGCGAAGTCGTGGACAAGCCGCTTCGGCTCTCATGGATTACCAGTAACATCGCCCTGCTTAAAGGGCATCGATATCGGCTGGCGTTTCTGGAACGGCTGAGAGAGGAGCTCGACTTTGACCTGTTCGGCCGAGGTTTTCGGCTGATTGGAGATAAATGGGACGCACTCGCACCGTACCGTTACAGTATAGCTTTCGAGAATACTCGTGCTGATTACTATTTTACAGAGAAGCTTATGGACTGCTTCGTTGCTGAAACAATGCCGATCTATTACGGCAGCCCGGCAATCACGAGGTTCTTCCCTTCCGACTCAATGGTTCTGATTGACCCAGAGGACAAGAACGTAATCCAAAAAATTCAAGAAATCATCGACTCGGACCTCTGGAAGGAGCGTCGCGGCGCAATACAAGAGGCGAAGCGGTTGGTTCTTGAGAAATACAATACGTTTGCTTATCTCGCGGGCTTCATCGAAAGCGTTCACGATAAACCCTTACCGCCGGAAGTTATACACATCGGTTCGCCTGCGGTCGATTTTGGGACAGACGAATGAAGTACTCCAACGCTCGCTTCGCGTGCCCGGCGGTTGGTGGTCTGGCGAGATCGGTACGGAGCGCTCGGCGGAGAATGCCTACCTGCGCAGACGGGCCGGCACGGGCGCACGAGGTCATGCGCCCCCGGCTGCCGCTGATCAGACGAACTGGGGAAGGCCAGGAACGGAATTGAGGACCTCGTCCACGAGTTCGTCGCCGGCATGTTCCTTGGCGAAGGCGATCGTCTCGTTGGCGATGGCGGCGATCTTTAGAATGCTGAGACCATCACTCATCAATTGCTGGCCGAGCCCCATGAGGCCGCCTCCGCCCTCTGGGTCGTTGCCATGATACTTCGCCACTAATTCCGAAGCTCCGGGAATGGCCGCGATCATGCGCGCAACGGGACCGTCGGCCGCGTGGCGTTGCAGGAAACCCAGCATTAACCCAACGGCCTTCTCTGCGAGAGCCGGGCCGATGCCGGCACCAGTGGCGATGCGCGATAAGAATTCTTCCATGGCAGGGTTCGTCTCTCTTTAATGAGGTTTACACGGGGCCGGTCCGGCGCCCAAAGCGCCCTTGGCCGAACCACAATTGAACTCCACAAAAATAGGCCGGCGGAAGTGCTATTGCAACTGCGCGTAAAACCGCCTCTGTCAACGCAAGCTGCGTCGGACGTGCGTATTTCGCAAAAACGGGACAGTCGTTCCGCTAAATCGCGGACAGCAGTTTCACTAATTCGCGGACAGCAGGATGGGGTCGGCGCTCGGTTGCCTGGTTGAAGTCATTTGCGATTGATTTCGCCGTTTTCGGCGCCGGTCAAGGGCGGCGGTGTTTTTTGCTTTCTCATGCTGTCGCCTTCGAGGGTGATGCGATGGGCGTTGTGGATGATCCGGTCGAGAATGGCGTCGGCTATTGTCGGCTCCGCGAATGCTTCATGATGCACCTTTCCTTGATCGCCTGGTCCGTTGCAGTCGGCGTTGAAGTTGATCGATCTGGTCGCTGGAAAGGTTTCCGCTTGGCCGCGGGCGTCACCATTTCTTTCCCACAAGATCCTTCAACGCCGCATTGTCGAGCATGGCGTCGGCCAGAAGCCGCTTCAGCCGCGTGTTCTCGTCCTCCAGAGCCTTCAGTCGCCGAGCCTCGCAGACATCCATCCCGCCGAAGCGGGCCTTCCAGTTGTAAATCGAGGCGTCGCTGACCCCGTGCTTGCGGCACAGATCGGCAACCGATACCCCGGCCTCATGTTCCTTCAAAATTCCGATGATCTGCTCTTCAGAGAAGCGGCTACGTTTCATGTCCTGGTCCTCTCGATGGGCCAGAACGAACTTCAAACCGGATTAGATAAGAGGGGCAAGGTCAAGGTCGATGACTCAACTGTTGTGTGGGGAGAGCTCTTACTTCTCATTCGCTCCAAATGCGGACGCGGCGCACGAGCTCGGAAGTTGAGATCCCGTAGCGATCGTGAAGCGTCGGCAGCGCGCCAGCGTCGAGGAACTCGTCGGGCAGGGCGATCTGGCGAAAGACTGGGGTCACTCTCTCGCGCATCAGCAGCGCGGCAACGCCTTCGCCAAGGCCACCAATGATGGTGTGGTTCTCCGCCGCCACCACCAGCCGTCCCGAACGGCGCGCGGCAGCGAGTATCGCCTCCGTATCCAGAGGTTTGATCGTCGGAACGTGCAGAACGGCGCAGCCGATCCTGTCGGCTTCAAGCGCCTTCGCGGCCTCCAGCGCGCGCATGGTCATCAGGCCGCTGGAAATGAACAATACGTCCGCGCCCTCGCGCAGCATTCGCGCCTTGCCGATTTCAAATGTATAGTCGTCTTCGTCGAGCACGACAGGAACCTTACCGCGCGAAAGCCGCATGTAGACCGGCCCGTTGTAGTCCGCGATCGCCTCCGTGGCCTGTTCGATGTCGAGCGCGTCGCAAGGGTCGATGATCGTCAGGTTCGGCATCCCGCGGAAGATCGCGATGTCCTCCGTCGCCTGGTGGCTGGGGCCGTAGCCGGTCGTCAGCCCCGGTAAGGCGCAGACGATCTTCACATTGAGTTTCTCCTCGGCGATCGCCATGCAGATGAAATCGTAGGCACGTCGCGATGCGAAGACGGCGTAGGTGGTAGCGAAGGGCGTAAAACCCTCCCGCGCCAAGCCGGCGGCGGCGCTCATCAGCACCTGCTCCGCCATGCCCATCTGATAGAAGCGGTCCGGATGCTCCTGTGCGAAGACATGGAGATCGGTGTATTTCGCGAGGTCCGCCGTCAGGCCAACTATCCCGGGCCGCTGGTGCGCCAGTCTGGCCAGTGTGTGCCCGAACGGCGCATTGCGTGTCGGTACGCCATCGGGCGCGATCGACGCGATCATCGCCGATGTGGTCTTGCGCTCACCGGCATTGGCGGCGTGGCGCGGCGCGAACTTTGACAACCTCAACGCGGACGTCCCTTTTCCAAAGCTTCGAGCGCTAACGTCCATTCGTGCGGTTCGACGCGGATGAAATGCGTGATCTCGCGGGTTTCCAGGAATGGCACACCCTTGGCCATGCGCGTATCGCAAACGATCACACGCGGACGAGGTTCCTTCAGGCCGCGCGCCATGTCGAAGGCCTTGCGGACCGCCTCGATGTCGTTGCCGTCGACGCGCTGCGCATGCCAGCCGAACGCCTCGAACTTGTCGGTCACCGGCTCGGAGGAGAGCATGGCCGTCGACGGACCATCGGCCTGCTGATTGTTGAAGTCGACAATGGCAATGAGATTGTCGAGCTTGTGGTGGGCGGCCGACATCGCGGCTTCCCAGGTCGAGCCCTCACCGAGCTCGCCGTCGGACAAAAGATTGTAGACGAAACTGTCGCTTCGCTTGCGCGTCAGCCCCATGCACATGCCAACGGCAATGCCAAGGCCGTGACCGAGCGAGCCGCCGGTGATCTCCATGCCGGGCGTGTATGGCGCCATGCCGGACATCGGCATACGGCTTTCATCGCTGCCATAGGTTTCGAGCTCTTCCTCCGGCAGCACGCCCGCTTCGATCAGAGCCGCGTAGAGCGCGATCGCATAGTGTCCGATCGACAGCAGGAAGCGGTCGCGTCCCTCCCACAACGTGTCCTCCGGCCGGTAACGAAGCGCATGGAAATAGGCGACGGCAAGCACGTCGGCGACACCCAGCGCCTGTCCGACATAACCTTGGCCCTGGACTTGACCCATCCGCACGGCGTGTCGGCGGATACTATAGGCTCGTTCGGCCAGGCTAACATTGCTGCCAGCGCGAGGCATCTCAAGCTCCGTTGTCCACTCAGCCATGGATTAGCATCCCACCGTTGACATCGATCACGGCGCCGGTGATGTAGCTGGCCAGATCGGAAGCCAGGAAGAGATAGGCGCGGGCTACGTCGCGCGCCTCGCCCAGCCGGCTGAGCGGGATTCCCTTGATGATGTCGGCGCGCATGGCGTTGGTCAGTTTGCCGCCGGTGATGTCGGTCTGGATCAGGCCCGGTGTGATGCAGTTGACGCGGATGCCTTCGGGACCGAATTCGCGCGCCATGGCCTTGGCAAGCCCCAGAACACCCGCCTTGGCAGCCGAATAGTGCGGGCCACCGAAGATGCCGCCGCCGCGCTGGGCCGAAACTGACGACATGCAGATGATCGAGCCGCCGCCATTTTCGCGCATGTTCGGGATGAATGCCTGGCTGAGATGGAGCACGCCGCGTAGGTTGACATCGAGGATGCGGTCCCAGTCAGCCGCGCTGATCTCCAGCGTCTTGGCCGGCTGCGTGACGCCCGCATTGTTGCAGAGCACATCGATCCTGCCCAAGGTTTCTGTCACTTGCGCCGCCGCCCTCTTGCAGGCGTCGAGGTCCGCGACGTTGCACGCAAGGCCGATATGGTCGGGTCCAAGCGACGCAGCGGCGTCACGCGCTTGCCCGTCATCGAGGTCGAGTATTGCAACGCGAGCCCCGTGCTGTACCATCAGCGCTGCCGTGGAGCGGCCAATTCCCCGGGGGCCCGCGGCCCCCGAAATCACCACGGCCTTGCCCTTCAGCAACAAGTCGAACTCTCCTGCTATTTCTGTTTGCCGGTGATCTAAAGTCGGTAGAACCGGGCGGCGTTGTCATGGAACAGCGCGAGCCGCTCCTCGTGCGGGTGGGCGATCGTAATTTCCTTGAAGGCGTTCAAAATGGCGTCGAAGCTCGAGAACAGCTTGTCGACGGGGAAGTTCGTCGCGAACATCGAGCGGCCGACGCCGAAGGCTGCGATCGCCTCCTCGATGCTCGGCGCCGTCGACCTGCATGCCGGTGTGATTGAGAATGATCTGCACGTCGGGAAAGTCGCGCGCCAGTTCGAGGAACTCGCTCATCTGCGGATAGTAGAGCTGCGGGTCGAAGCTCAGCCCGCGCTTCGCCAGCTCCCGGAAGCCGCGCCGCCATTCGGGCGTACGACTGACCTCCGGCCGCGCCAGATAGGTCTTGGCGGGGTCGGGATGATAATTCATCGGCTGCCGCATGCCGCGGAAGTTCGGATATTCCATGTGGCGGTCGAGGAGGTCGCCGACGTCGGGTTGGGACAGGTCGGCATAGCCGACGATGCCATGCGGAAAGCCTCGCTTGTTGGCGATCTCCTGCAGCCAGCGCGTTTCCCCAACCGGATCGCCGGGATCGAGAAGCAGCACTTCGGCTCCGGTGGAAAGGGCACGAGCGATCCGGACGATCTGGCCTTCGTGGAGGGACAATTTGCGTGCCGGCATTATCGATGATCGCTTCGCCGATCGCTGGGTCGATCAGCTGGAGCGCTCCGAGCGCAGTTTCGCGCGTGCGGCGACGGCTGATCTGCGACCAGCCCGACCTCGCATGCACAATGCCGATGTTTTCCGCGACCGGACAGCTCGGGCAACAGCGCCAGCTCCTGATGCACCACCGCGATGATCGGGCTGTTGTGGTCGGCCTTCGACGAGGCGAAGCCAATCTCGCCGGCTTCGCGTGAGGTCAGCCCTGTGACGATGCGGATGAGAGTGCTTTTGCCGGCGCCGTTGCCGCCCAGGAGCGCGTGGATTTCGTCGGCCCGGACCTGAAAACTCACACCCCGCAGGACACGGGTTGCGTCATAACTCTTCTCGATATTGGCAGCTTCGATCAGGGGCTTCCTGGTCAATACCTGTCCAACTCCCGGCACGTTGCCGGCGCTACCCAAGCTTTGGGTTGAACTCGGCTCCATCCTGTATCTCCTTCCGGGACCACTGTGCGACCGATTGACATTCGGCTCAATTTTCGTTTCTTAACATTCTGTGTAGCTGAGCTTAACTGACGAGGACGAGGTCAGACATCAAGTTCAATTCGATGACGCATTTCGAGGCAGTCGCGCGGCTCGGCGGCGTGGCAAAGGCCGCTCAGGAATTGCAGGTGACACCTTCGGCGGTTAGCCAGCAGCTGCGGCTGCTCGAACACCAACTCGGGGTGCGGCTTTTTCAGCGCGAAAAGCGCCATCTCTCGCTCACGATCGACGGTGAGCGGCTCTTCCAGACCACGACCCAGGCTTTCGAATCCATACGCGAGGTGCGTAATGCCATTGTGCGGCAGCGCGAAAGCTTCCAGCTTAGCCTGCGCGTCAGTCCTTCCTTCGGCGAGAAATGGCTGGCGCCGCGGTTGGCCGAGTTCAGCAAGGGCTATCCGAGCTGGAATTTGCGTGTCGACGCCACGCCCAATTTCTCGGATTTCGAAACGGAGGTCATCGATCTCGATCTTCGTTATGGCGACGGCGGCTGGGCCGGCCTTTATTCGGATTGCGTCGTCAACGATCTGATCCTGCCGATGTGCTCGCCTTCCTATCTTGCCGAACTGCGCGCGATCTCACCGGATCCGCGCGAGCAGCTTCGCCATGCGCGGTTGATCGACAGTGTGAAGGCCTATTTCCGGTGGGATTATTGGCTGCCGTGCAACGGTATCCAGGGCGCCCGCATGACGTATCCCTATCGTTTCGACCGTTCGTCAATGTCGGTTCAACTGGCGAAGGACGGTGCAGGTGTGGTCCTGGAAAGCACATCCATCGCATTCGAGGACCTGGTCTCGGGTTCTCTGGTTCCGGTCTCGATAGAGTTCGAGGTCATCGAGTTTCCGGGATACTGGCTGGTCTGTCCTTCGCGGCATATGAACCGGCGCGCGGTTCGCCTGTTTTCGGACTGGGTGTCACGCGTGGGTAAGCGCGACACCGATCTGGCTCGCCGGTTTCTGGCGGATAAGCAACTGCGCATATCGTTCGAACGACGGCCTCATTTCGGGGCACGGGATGACAAAGCGGCGCCAATGGCGTGAACAGTTCGGCGTTCAAGACATGGCAAGACGAACATTGACAGCACGTTGCGGTTGAGGAGCTGGCAAAACGCAGGCTGTGTGCAAGCGAATGGGTTGGCCCCGCTTTTCATTTTCCGCGTAGCCTGTGCCTGTGGCTGCCCGCGCCACAAGGCGTTGGTGCACAAATGTGGCATTAGGCACAATCAGCTCTTTGATGCCGCCTGCTATGTCGGCCTTGCCGGGCAGCGAACGGACTCCGGGCGTGCGCACGGCGCAGCCGATGGCGACCTCGGTCTGCTGAGCCGAAAAGGAGCGGGCTCGCAGGCGACGTCCGATCAGCCCCTTGTAGCGCCCGATGGCGGTCTCGATCAGGGCGCGCTTGCCATAGCCGGTGGACGCCTGCCAATTCAGCCTTCCATCATTGGCGATCGCCGTGATGTGACCGTCCCTTTGACCGGGTGGTCCGGTGTCATCACTCTCCACGGCCGTTGAACGTGGCGGGATGACTATCCTTGCGGTGGCGCTGTGTTGCAGCACCGCGCAGTAGGTGGGACCGCCATCATATGCTCCGTCGGCCGTGAATTGGTCGATCTCTGTGTCGATGCGGTCGAGCAGCGGCTTCATTCCCTGGCAAGGTCGTCCTGCATATGGGAGAATTTCGACGATCGCCTCGACCCGGTGGCGAAACCTGGGGCCAGTCAGATAGCCGTAGACCTGCTCCATCTTGGTGGCCTGGCCGTCCTGGGCGAGGCGGGAGTTGGCGAGCTCGATGAGGGACTGCCGGAGCATGATCGCGATCGGCATCGCGCATTTGGGATGGGCGATGTAGACGCCATCCACCAGATCGAACGTTTCGACCCCCGCAGGCAGCGCCTCGGAGATCATCAACGCGATGTCTGCCTTGGCGGCGCGCTGGTCTGTCCGCAGCTTGCCCAGCCAGCCCTGGCTCCAGTTCTTGGTGCGTTTTGATTCCCACAGGATCGCGCCGCACGGCTGGCCGGCCGGTCCCACCACGCGTTGCAGCACGTCACCACCGAACTCACCCTTGGCGACCGGTTCGATGATGTCCATCGGGAACCGGCTGGCGATCAGCGACTCCAGCTCGAGCTCAAGGACCTCGCCCTGAAGCTGCTGAGATCCTTGCTCGGCGCGGCGCTTCAGCTCCTCGATCTGGCGCTGCATGCCGGCAATCTGTTCCTCTTTTTTCGGCCACCTTCATCTTGAGGCCGTCTTCGGCTTCGGTCCTGGGCTTGACGCGGACGGCGTCCAACCCTTCCTGGATCCTCTTTTCGATGGTCAGCGCCATTTCGCGCTTTTCATCGTCGAGCGCCCGCTGCTGCTTCATAAATTTGGCCTGCTGCAACTGCGCCGCGGCGAGCTTTTCGTCCCGCGCCCTCAGCGTCGTCTCCATCTCGCCCAGCCTCCTGTCCTTGTGCTAAAGGTCGGTCGAGACCAGAAGTTTTGCCTTGCGGGCCTCTTCGGCGGCGATGGCGGCACGCTCGAGCTTGAGTTTTTCGGCGACCTGGCTGTCGATGTCATCCCGGGCGGCGTCGATAGCCGCCTGCTTGCGTTGAACCTCCTCCTCCCTGGCCGTCATGGCGGCGTTGCTCTGCGCCAGTCGCCGTTCATATTCCTCGCGCGTGGCCGCAATCAGCGGCGCCGCGAGCGACTCGTTGAGCTTGATGTCGGTCTTGCAGCTCGGGCAGCTGATTGTCGGCTCGTTGAGAGTCCTGGGCTGGACAGTCATCAGGCAGATCCTCGCAAGGGAACGTGGTGCAAAAGAACGCCTCAAAGTATACAGGATTGCAGGGCGACCGAATAGAACAAAGAGTGAACTTGCCAGTTACTCCCCCGGAGAGGGTACCTGCTTGGTCACCTCTTCGACCGAACCGTGGCGGGGAGGGGAGCAAAAGTGCTGACCGGCCGTGAGATTGTCGATCGGATGAAGGGCTATGAGTTTCTGAATCAATTGCTGTCCGAGGAGCGCACCGCTCTGAACAGCACCCTCGATCGGTTTCTCGTGTTGAACCCGTCGCTGGCCGATCTTCAGATCAACGTTGTATTCGAGAAAGAGCCAAAGGATGATGAAATCATCCGTGTGGGCCGCAAGGTATTGCCAGACATTGAGCGTTTCCAGGAGACCCTCAAAGTCATATCTTGCGCAACAGGACATAGCGCTTCCGGTGCTGCAGATGATGTCGGGACACCTTAAGATCAAGGCTCGGCCAAAGTGGAGGCCGTTGCGGCGAAGCCGGTAAGCGCGAACGTAACTTTCAAATCGATAGACTAGTTGGCCTCGAGTTGTATGAAATGGAAGCTGCTTAGCAAGTGCTCAAACGCTAATGTTCGCTTCAAAATACGCGCGGGGGCGCAGTGGGGTTTAGATACAGAAAGTCATTGAGGCTTATTCCCGGCGTTCGCCTAAACGTTACCGGGAAAGGGCTCAGCAGTGCCTCCTTTGGCAAGCCCGGATCCACGTTGAACATGGGCCGCGGCGGCATTCAGAGCACGGCCGGTTTGCCCGGTTCGGGCATGTCCTATTCTTCCAAGCTCAGCGGCAAATCAGCTCTTTTTCTGGGTTTATTGATCGCAGCACTCGTGGTCCTGATCTACCACGCCGCCAGGGGAAGCCGGGTGGCGCAAGTCTCGTTGCTTGTTATCGGCGTCGTCGGTGTGGGGGCGGCCTTGCTGGCCCAGAATTCCGACACAAAATCCGGCGCTGCGCCAAGCCTAACATTGGCAGCCCGAACCGTCCGCCAGGAACCAGGACAGACCCAACCGCTGCCGCCGGCAAGCCGCGACATCAGCCCTTCGAATCTGCCGCCATTTGTGGAAGCAGCCAAAGCGCCGGTTCAGCAGGACACTCCCGTTGGCGATGGCTGGCCCACCTCCGCTGGTGATCAGAAACCGCCAAGCACATCATTCGGAACCGATCTGGGTTCCTCGGCAGCGGTCGAGCAGCCGCAAAGCGAGCAATTCCCAACGGCAGTCGTGACCAGGACCGCGAACATCCGTTCGGATCCTTCCATGGGCGGCACCGTGGTGAGGCAGGTGCCCGCCGGCACCGCTCTGACTGTGGTCGAAATCAATGGTCGCTGGGCCCGGGTCAGCAAGGACAAAGTCACATTCGGGTGGATCAACCGCTCGCTGCTGGCGGCGCAGCCCTCCTACCAGTAGCACACCGGGCTTCTGCCGCCTGGCCTGCTATAAGCGCTCCGGCCCCCGCACAAACGCCCATTGCGCATCAGGTCGTATGGGCAGTCGCATCTGCCGACCACGGGATCTCTGACAGGATCGCCCGAAGCATGCTCCGAAACGGTGCCGTCATCTGATACAGCCGCTGGCGCGACCGGTGTGGTCGAAGTCAGCTCGACCGGCTTCGCCTCGCTGAGGTAGCCGCCATGGATCCATCCGATCCGTGCGGAGACCGTCACATTGTACCAGTCACCTTGTTGACCATTGGTCTGGACCAGGTCGCCCAGCGGAAGCGTGGTGATGATACGCGCCCCGGTGTCCGGCGCGACCCTGACACGGACGTTTTTGGTGGTGTACAGCCAGCTAACCAACGGGGTGGGGTTGGGCTTCTGGGCAGCCACCGCGTCGGGCTTTGCATAGGCAATCGAGCGGTTGTTCGGCTGTGCCTGAGGCGCCGCGGAGGTGGTTGCCGCGGGGACCGCGGGCGGGGCGGGGGGTGGCGATCGGGCGTCGATGCTCGACATGCCCCACCCGATAGCGCAGAAAACCGCGATGCCCCAGCCGATCCGTTGTTGGCTGACCATTTCACCCTCCCTGCACAATACAAAACAGAGCAGTCCGCGAAAGTCGTATCGACTTTTTGGTGGCTAAATCTCAAGTCAATTGACAGCAGAAACCGAGCATCTGTAGATAGGGAAAGGGGATTGAAAATTGGGGCGGGCTAGCGCATCGACGCGCTTTGCAATTCCGGTTTCAATAATTTTTGGACGCTACCTGCCGAATGCCGGGAGACCCGGGCTTGCGGGAAGCGATATTTCGGCGAAAAGGCGAGTAAAATGTCCAACCAGTTTGATCAGATACCGTTTGGGGCTGCAGAGTTCGCGGATAACCCCGAACCTCGCTGTCCATGCCTCCTTCTGCTCGACACGTCCTATTCGATGAACGGAGCGCCGATCGACGCGCTGAACCAGGGCCTTGTCGCCTTTAAGGACGAGCTCGCGGCGGACAGCCTGGCGATGAAACGCGTCGAGGTCGCGATCGTCACCTTCGGACCGGTCAACATCGTCGCGCCTTTCCAGACCGCTGACCTGTTTACGCCGAGCACGCTGGTGACCAGCGGCGACACCCCAATGGGTGCGGCGATCGAGCAAGGCCTAGAGATGTTGCGACGTCGCAAGGATGAGTACCGCGCGAACGGCATCTCCTATTATCGCCCCTGGGTCTTTCTGATGACGGACGGCGCACCCACGGACAGCATCGTTGCGGCCGAACACGCGGTCAAATCCGGCGAGGCGGCAAAGGCGTTTTCGTTCTTCGCCGTTGGCGTCGAGGGTGCCAACATGGACATCCTTGCCAAGCTCTCCACACGCCAGCCGCTGAAGCTAAGTGGCCTCAAATTCCGCGAGCTGTTCTCATGGCTCTCAGCATCGCTGTCAGGCGTCTCGCAGTCGCAGGTCGGACAGACCGTGGCCCTCCAATCTCCCGCAGGTTGGGCCGAGGTGTGATGTCTTGGCGCATAGCGTCGGCTAGCGCCATCGGCACTTCGCATGTCACGGCCGGCAAGCCCTGTCAGGATAATTCGGTCCATGCCCTGATCGAGGGCAGGGAAGGTCCAATCCTCGCGGCCGCTGTCTGCGACGGCGCTGGCAGTGCGGCGCACTCGGAGGTTGGGTCTTGGCTGGCCGGGCAGAACCTGCTGGAGCTCATTTTCGTGCACTTCACAGAGAACGGTGCGCTCGATCAGATCGATCGGCCAAAGGCGTTGGGCTGGGTGACCGAAATTGCCGAGCGCATCGCCGCCCATGCGCGCGCCCTCGGACACGAGGTGCGCGATTATGCATGCACCCTGCTTGTTGCCATCCTCGGCCCCACAAGCACCGTGTTCTTCCAGGTCGGCGACGGCGCAATGGTTGTTTCGCACGGCAGTGAAGACGGATGGTCCTACGTGTTCTGGCCGCAGCACGGCGAGTTTGCCAACACGACCAACTTCGTCACGTCGTCAAATCTCGCGGATGCCCTCGAATTCGAGTTCGCGCCGCGCCGCATTGACGAGGTCGCGCTCTTCTCGGACGGTATCGAGAACCTCGTCTTGCACCAGGCTTCGCGCAGCGTCCATCAGCCCTTCTTCGATTCGATGTTTCCCGCGGTCAGACGATCGGCGGCTGCGGGCGAGGATTCCACGCTGTCGGATGGGCTGAAGGCTTATCTGCTGTCGCCGCAGATCTGCGAGAGGACCGATGACGACAAGTCCTTGATATTGGCCACGAGATCGCCGGCTGAACCGATGGTGGCCGCAAAATGAATGCCAAGGTCCGCGAGGTGTTCACCCTGCGAGGGGAAGCCCTCAAGCTTGGCGAAATCGTCGGCCAGGGCGGCGAGGGCGCCGTCTACGACCTGGCTGCACACAAGAACCATGTCGCCAAAATCTACCACCGGCCACTCGAGCAGCAGAGGATCGACAAGATCCGAGCGATGGGCAAGATCAAGACCGAGTCCCTTGAAAAACTGACGGCCTGGCCGACAGGGCTTGTCTGTTCCAAGGACAGCAAGCCCATCGGGCTGATCATGCCGAAGATCAGCGGGCGTAAGAGCATCCATCAGCTCTACAGCCCCAAAAGCCGCAGAACCGACTTTCAACGAGTTGATTGGCGATTTCTGACACGTGTGGCGGCAAACACCGCGCGGGCATTTGCGGCCGTTCACGAGAATGCCTGCGTCATCGGCGACGTGAACCACGGCGGTGTCCTCGTTGCACAGGACGCTACCGTGCGTCTGATCGACTGTGACAGCTTCCAGGTCTCCTATCTGGGCCAGCAATATCTTTGCGAGGTGGGCATCGAGACCTTCACACCGCCGGAGCTGCAGGGCAGATCGTTTTCGGGCATCGTGAGGACGCCCAATCACGACAATTTCGGTTTGGCCGTGATGATGTTCCTATTGCTGTTCATGGGAAAACACCCTTTTGCCGGCCGCTATGCGGGAACCGGCGACATGCCGATTTCGAAGGCGATCGAGGAGTACCGCTTTCCCTACGGGGCGAACGCCGCCGCGGTCGGAATGGCGAGGCCTCCGAGTTCCCCCGGACTCGCCATCGTCGGCCCACGACTTGCAAAAATGTTTGAGGATGCCTTCTCGCAAAGGGGAACGTCGGCTGGAAGGCCCGTGGCCCGGGAATGGGTGGCTGCCCTGGCGGAACTTGAAGCGAACCTCAAGCAGTGCTCCTCCAATTCCAGCCACTGGTCACTTGGCTCATCGCCGTGCCCTTGGTGCAAAATGGAAGGCGCCACCGGCGTCCCGCTGTTCTCAACCGTTGTTCCCGCCGGCGGGGCTACGCTTTTCGATATTGCCGGATTCCAGCGGCAGGTGGACGCCATCCCGCATCCCGGGCCGGTGCCGACCGTCCCTGAAAAGAATGTAACACCAGATCCCAACGCCTTGAAGCTCAGGGGGCACGTGCGCCGCGCCAACTTCCGGGCAGGAATAGCGGCCGCAGTGGTCGGCGTCGCCGGCTTGATGATGGCGCAGATCTGGGTGCTGGGCATCGCCTTGGGGGTCTTTCTGGGACTGAGAGGTCTCCTGAACAGGGACAGTGAGGCTGCGGAATACCGGCGCATCGGCGCCGAGGCCGCCACCCAGTGGAAAAACGCGCAAACCACGTGGATGCAGAGGGCCGGGCCGGATGCTTTCGACAGGCAAAAAACGGTGCTCGCCGGGCTCAGGCGCGAATGGGACATCTTGCCTTCCAAACGCGTAGCCAGGATCTCGGAGCTCGAGCGCAACCGCCGTCAGGCGCAACTGCATCGGTTCCTGGACAACTTTGAAATATCATCGGCAAAGATCGAGAGCATCGGACCGGGCAAGAAACAAGTCCTAGAGTCGTATGGCGTCGAAACGGCGCTCGACGTCGAGAGGAACAAGCTCTACAGCGTGCCCGGATTCGGACCCAAAACCGCGCAGAAGTTGTTGAATTGGCGAAGGTCCGTCGAAGCGCGCTTTGTCTTCGATGCCTCGCGCGCGATCGATCCACGCGATATCGCGCAGATTGACCAGGATATTCTCGGCGACCGCAAGCGGCTGCAGGGCGCCTTAATTCTCGGTCTTGAGCAACTCAAGCAGACAAGAGCCCAGATTCTTGCCGCCCGTGAACACAGTCGCGCGGAAATGGAGCGATTACGGTTGGCATTGGATCAGTCGTCGGCAAACGTTGCCGCGATTTCAGGTTGAGACGGCTAACGCTGGATCGCCAATCAGGCTCGGTGAGTTGTGGCATACCTTCATCACCCTGGTTGCGCGTCAGTGTGAAATACCGATTTCACCTTGTTGGAGGCCTCGACGATTTTTGCCGGCCGGAGCGCTGACTTGAAGAGAGGTGAACGGCGGCTTTGCGCCCAATTTCGGCCGTTCGTACCAAACTTCTGATCTTCCAAAAGCCGAAGTTCTGTCTCATCTGAAATTTCGTCACATTCGGGTTGAAAACAGACGACCTGCCATTGGCAAGCTGGTATCAAAACAGACCGCAAGATCTGTGAAGCTAGGCGTTAAGAACTGCTGCGCTGAGGCAGATTCAATGGACGCGAAGACCAGACGCCATATATCGTCCCGCTGTAGCTGACGGCGATTCGCAGAGTAACGACTGACTTCGAATTGGCGCAGCGGGGGACCATGATTCAGTCAGAGCTCATTTTTTCGGTCGCCGAACGTCCGGCGCAGTTCGCATGGTTCTTAGGCGCGGGCTCATCCCGCACTGCGGGCCTGCCTACAGCCGGGGATATTATCTGGGACATGAAGCGCCGTTATTACATCCGCGAAGAGAACCGCGAGGTCTCGCCTCAGGACGTCCAGAACGATGCCGTCAGATCGACTATTCAGTCCTTCATGGACGCCCGCGGTTTTCCTGCTTTGTGGTCGGACGAGGAATACTCGACATATTTCCAGAAGATATTCGGTGACGATCATGAGCGTCAGCGCCGCTATCTAAGGGGCATCCTGTCCGAAGAAAAGGTGACTCTGTCGGTCGGCAACCGGGTGCTCGGCGGACTGCTGGCTTCCGGCATGTGCCGGGCCGTCTTCACAACCAACTTTGATAGCGTCGTGGAGCGGGCGGTGGCCGAGGTCGGCGGCGACCCCCTGCAGGCCTATTCCCTAGAAGGGACGGTGTCGGCCGCCAACGCATTCCTTAACGAGGAGTACCCGTTCTACTGCAAACTGCACGGCGACTTCAGGTTCGAAAGCCTGAAGAATCTCAGCGCTGACCTGGCAACGCAGAACGACGACCTGTCGAGGGCTTTCGTCGCCTCCGGCACGCGCTTCGGCCTGGTTGTGTGCGGCTATAGCGGGCGGGATGCCAGCGTCATGAAACTCATGAGCGACGTGCTCAATGCGCCGAACCCGTTCCCACACGGCCTGTACTGGACCGGGCTCAAAGGCTCGCCCGTAAATCCGGCGGTGGCAGCCCTGCTCGAAAGAGCTGTGAATGCCGGTGTGAAGGCGTCCTATGTCGAGATCGAAACATTCGATGCTTTCATGTCGCGTCTGTGGCGCAGCATCGACAGCAAGCCAGCCGTTGTTGATGCGAAGGTGCGCAAAGCACAGTTGACCAGCATCCAGATACCGCTGCCGTCTGTCGGCAGCGCCAAGCCGTTGGTCCGCCTGAACGGATTACCGGTGCAGGTGCCTTCGCGGTGCCTTGACCTGGCGTTCAAGGCACCACAGGAATGGGCAGACCTGCGCGGGGCGGTGCGCGAGTGGCGCCAGTCGATCGTCGTGACCAAAGGGGCGAGCGTCTGGTGCTGGGGGGCAAGGCGGGACATCGAGGAGTGTTTTGGCGACAAGCTTTCAGGCATCAGCGAAGCCGCGCTGCCTTCAGACTATCAGGCGCCTGAAAATCTGCACTTCAAGGCCTTTATCGAAGAGGCCTTGATATTGGCGCTTACAAGGGGGCGTCCTTTGCTGCCCCGGATGAAGCCGTCTTCCGGGTTCATCATTGCCGATCCCCATGCGGCGGATGTGGGGGACTTGAGCCCATTGCAGCAGATCGTCGGCAAGACCTCCGATATGATCCCGGGGCTGTTCAGTCCGGTTACGGAGTTTCACCCGGAGCCGGACAAGGTCCGATGGGCGGAGTCCTTGCGCGTGTCGCTCGACCGCAAGGAGGGGCGTGACTGGCTATTGCTCGAGCCGGACATCTGGATCTGGCCACCGCATGCACGCGCGGTCGCAACCGACTTCCTCGATGAGCGCAAGGGCAGGCGTTACAACGGCAAGCATAACGAACTGCTGCAGGCATGGACGGGGATCATCCTCGACAGCGACCGGCGCAATGCCGATCTTACCTTCCGCCCGTTCGAGGAGGGCGACGATGCCGAGAACCCGACCTTCCAGGTCGGCACCCGCACGGCATTCTCCAGAAGGCTCACTGCATGAGGGCTCTTACTTCCGAAGTTGCCGGGTATGCTGTCGTGCCCGAACCCGACCTGCGCTTCGCAGGCGACAAGCTGGGCAAGCATCCATTGATAGGGCTGATCGCGCACGGCCCGTACGGGCTGCGCTACGCATCCCCCGGCAGCCTTCGCTTGGCGCTGCTCGCGCCAGCGCGGGAAATGCGTAAGCTCCGTGGCCTCGTCGCAGAGCTGCAGCGCCCTGCCAAGCCACGGGAGGCCACCAACTACTATCCGGACTATCCCGGCTTCTCCCAGCTCTTTCGCATTCCCATCGCAGCCGAGGACGAGCGTCTGGTTCTATCGTTTCCGGACGCACTTGATGAGTATGCGCGCGATGGAGCCAAGGAACGCCTTGCAGCTGAGCTGTTCCAATGCATCGCCCGGCTCAAAACCCTGCGCAGTTCTTTCGACGTCGCGCTGATTTATCTGCCGCCCAGTTGGGCCGCCTGCTTTGAAGGCGAGGACTTCAACTTCCACGACTACCTGAAAGCATACTGCGCGCCGTCCGACATCCCGATCCAGATCGTGCGGCAGAACAGCTTCGACCGGACATGCCGCGCCAACGTTATGTGGGGCCTGAGTGTCGCGGCCTACGCCAAGGCCGGTGGCGTACCGTGGAAGTTGGCAGGTCTTAATCCCGACGAGGCGTTCATCGGTATCAGCTACGCCATGAAATCAGATGGCGCGGGCAGCCATTACACGACCTGCTGCAGCCAGGTGTTCGATCCCGATGGGACGGGTTTTCGCTTTGTGGCCTTCGATACGCGCGCGAGTTCGCTCGACAAGCGCAAGAACCCGTACCTTTCATATCTGGACATGCAGGCCGTACTCTCTCGCAGTTTGGAGATCTATCAGCGCGCTCATTTCGGAAAGTCCCCGAGCAGGATCACCGTCCACAAGAATACCGAGTTCAAGGAAGAGGAAATCCTCGGCGCCATAGATAGCTTCCGGGACGGAACCGACGTCGAACTGGTGCAGGTCGTGCGCAACGTGCCGTGGCAGGGCATACGCTACAACATGTACGACAAGCCTGATGGCTATCCCGTCACGCGCGGCACCTACATCCCGGTCAGCTCCAACGAGGCGCTGCTCTGGACGCAAGGCAGCGTCAAGGGCGTGCATACGCAGGGGCCGACGAAGGATGTCTACAAGGAGGGAGCGCTCAAACCCACCCCCTCACCGGTTTTGGTGCGCCGTTTCTCCGGCGAGGGCGGCTGGCACGCGACATGCGCCGGCATCCTCGGCCTGACGAAGATGGATTGGAACAACAACACGCTCTACAAGAAACTGCCCGTGACCCTGGGCTACTCGAAGGCGTTCGCCGACATCATCCAGCAGAATCCGTTGATGGTCGACGAGATCTACGACTTCAGAAACTTCATGTAAGGCGCATCCATCTGGACGTCGCCTCTTGGTCACCGCTTGGCCATACTGAACGAAAGAAGAAAGATTGTCTGCGGGTTTGCGTCCGCTTGAACCGCCTTAGGTGGCATCAACAAAAGCGAGTGTTGCGTAGGGGCGCGCACGGCAACGTCGGTTCACGACAGCCTGACCCGCCTATGGGCGGGGACGCCATAGGAACATGCGTTCCCTATCCGGAACGAAGCAGCAACTTTGTATTTCCTGCATTACGCTTGGTGCCTATATTATAGCTAGCAAACCAGCACCGAGGCAGGCTCGTGGCGAAAGACCCTTTCGACCCTTACGGCGGTATCATCTCCCGGCTATTCGAGCAGGACGATATCCTGAAGCGCCTTACCGATCCCTATCCGTCCGCCATTGCGCAGGCGGCCGCAGAGATTGCGATCTATCAGCGCGATCCTGTTCTCGCTGCGAGCTACGGGACAGAGCTGGGGGTTGCCGCACGCGTGGCGCAGAATGCTATGCTTGGGACGCGCGCGCAGTGTGATTTTTCGTGGAATGAGGACCCTGTTTAAGGGGTGATTTTCGTCCAAACGGGACCCCTTAACGATGGGGTCATCAAGATGCCTCCGGTTTGATCGGAGG
>NZ_JAMYVA010000030.1:0-63424 GCF_040323505.1 Mesorhizobium sp. M0040 | reverse complement strand
CAAGGCAGGAAATGGCAGTCGCTCCTTCGCTCAACTGCCTCTCCAAAGAATCCTTTCTCAGCCTAAACTCAACCCCAAAATCGCCATATGCGATTCCCCTGCCCTTGAGGGGGAGATGTCGCCGCAGGCGACAGAGGGGTCGCGGCGCGTGAAGCGTCAGCGCCGTCTCTCGTAGAAGAAGGCGTCGGCGATCTATGTGAGACGACCCCCTCTGGCTGCTTCGCGGCCATCTCCCCCTCGAGGGCCCGTCGAGGGGGGAGATTACGCGCTCAGCCGCCTCCGCCCCCACCACCCTGCTTGATGAAATGACCGAGCAGATCCATCGGCACCGGAAACACGACCGTCGACGAGCGCTCACCGGCGATGTCATGGAGAGCCTCGAAATAGCGTAGCTGCATGGCCTGCGGTGCTTCGGCCAGCATCTTGCCGGCCTCGACGAGCTTTGCCGCCGCCTGCTGTTCGCCGTCGGCATTGATCACTTTCGCACGCCGCAGCCGTTCCGCTTCGGCCTGCTTGGCGATGGCGCGGACCATGTTCTCGTTGAGGTCGACATGCTTGATCTCGACATCGGAGACCTTGATGCCCCAGGCATCGGTGCGCTGGTCGAGAATCTCCTGGATATCGCTGTTGAGCTTGTCACGTTCGGCCAGCATTTCATCGAGCTCATGCTTGCCGAGCACCGAGCGCAACGTGGTCTGTGCCAGCTGGTTGGTGGCGGTCATGAAGTCTTCAACCTGGATCACCGCCCGCTCGGCGTCGACGATACGAAAATACAGCACCGCGTTGACCTTCACCGAGACGTTGTCGCGCGAGATCACGTCCTGCGGCGGCACGTCCTGGACCACCACTCGCAGGTCGACCTTCACCATCTGCTGCACGAAGGGGATGAGGATGATAAGGCCGGGGCCTTTGACCCCGGTGAAGCGGCCGAGCGTGAAGACCACGCCGCGCTCATATTCCCGCAGGATGCGAATGGCCGCGGATAGGAACATGACCACGACGAGCGCTGCTGCCAGATAGGCCACATAACCGATGATCATTGCCTTGCTCCATCGCTTCTCACATTGCGGCGCCGTATCGTCAGCACAAGATCCCTGACATCGGCCACCTCGACGCTGTCGCCCACTGCAAGCGGTTCGTCGGCTTTTGCCCGCCAGCGCTCGCCCCGGGCGAGCACGTGGCCCTCGCTGCCCTGCCAGTCGAGGACCTCCGCCGGCAGCCCCTGCATGGCCTGTGCGCCAACACGCGGAACGTTCTTGCGGGCCGCCCACAGATAGCTGCCGGTCAACAGCGCCAGGCCGAGCGTCAGGACGGCGGCGGTGCCGATAACGGCCCACGACATCTCGAAGCCGGGCCCCTCGATCCTGAGCAGCATGGCTGCGCCCAGCAGAAACGCAGCCACGCCTCCCAGCCCAAGGACCACAGTCGGGTTCAAGGCTTCGACGACCAGGAAGATGATGCCAAGCAGCATCAAGGCAAGGCCGGCATAGCTGATCGGCAGGAGATTGAGCGCATAGAGTCCGAGCAGAAGGCAAATCGTGCCGATCACGCCGGGCGCGACAGCGCCCGGGCTCGTGAATTCGAAGACGAGGCCATAGACGCCGACCAGCATCAGGATGACGGCGATGTTCGGGTCCGTGATCACGGCGAGAAGCCGGATGAGCCAGCCTGGCTCGAGCGTTTCGACCGGCAGTCCTTTCGTCGCCATTGCCTCTTTTTTGCCGACGATCTCGACTGTCCGGCCGTCGGCCAGTTGAAGCAGTTCGGTGGTGTCGCGGGCGACGAAGTCGATGACATGCTGCTGCAGTGCCGCGCCGGCCGACAGGCTGGCCGCCTCGCGCACGGCCTTTTCTCCCCATTCGGCATTGCGCCCGCGCAATTCAGCCAGGCTGCGGATCAGGGCAACGGCATCGTTCGTCGCCTTGGCGATCATCGCATCGCCCGCGGGCGCGTTCTTCTTGTCCTTGTCCGCCTCGGGGCCATCGTTCTTGCCGCCGTCGGGAAACGATGGCAGCGGCCCGCCCATCTCGATCGGCGTTGCCGCGCCCAGATTGGTGCCGGGCGCCATCGCCGCTACATGGGTGGCGTAGAGGATATAGGTTCCGGCGCTCGCCGCATGCCCGCCGGCGGGCGCGACATAGCCGATGACGGGAACCGGCGAGGCGAGAATGCCGGCGATCATCTCGCGCATGCTGGTGACCAGCCCGCCGGGCGTGTCCATCTGCAGGATGAGAGCCTGGGCATTTCGGTCCGCGGCCACCGCCAGCGCTTCCTCGAGCTGCCTGGCACTCGCCGGACCGATGGCGCCGTCTATCTCGACGCGCAACACAATTTTCTCCCGGCCGTCCGCCTCTCCGGTTGCGGAAGAGGGACAAACGGCCGCAACAGCCACGAAAGCCGCGGCAAGCAGGACCGCACGCGCGAGTTTCACGCTCAAAGCTCCACATCTAGGAATATGGGCTGGATTTTGCCGAAATCCATGACGCTTCGCGGCGGGTGACGCATCGCACGGTCCTGCTGGGCGTCGGCCTGCTCAGCGGCGGCTACGGCACCGAGAAGCTCCGCCAATCGGGCACGTTCCGCGGCTGTGCAGACCCGACGGCATGTTGCGCCATATAGACGAGGTCGGCGGCCGCACATGAAGGCGACCGGCGGGCTGTCGCCGTCATTCGATCACACCTATGTCTCTTGCGCATTGGAGCCATCTCTAGCGGGCTTCTATTGCGCGGCGTCCTCCTGGATTGTCTGTTCCTGGATTCGGGCGGGTGCCCCGAGACACTGATCGTAGCCGATGGTGCAATTATTCAGACATTCGTTGCGTCCCTTGATGGATCTGACGCTATTGTAGTCGATCGGCACAGCCTGGCATTTCTTCTGGCACGCCTGGTCCTTCTCGGCGCAATTCGTGCCGTGGCCTTTGGGGTACTTCTTCGTGGTCGCTTCAGCGTTCAATGGCATGACGGCCAGCAGCGCCAGCAGCGTCGGTATCAGTCGGAGCATACGCATGGATCCTCCCTTGCGCGTTAGACCCTCTACACTTGGAGGCAATGTTAGCGCGCCACTTCCGCTGGCCGCATCACCCGTGCGGGGGATGGACGGCAGCGGGGCCGCCGCTAGCCCAGGCAATTTCCCCGTGATCGGTTCTTGTCGTTATCGCTCCGGCCGGCAGCCGATCACAAAACGCGACGACGTTCAGGCAGTCATATCGCGCGCTGGGCACGATCAGACCGTCATAATCGAGGAAATGCGCGGCCTCGCCGATGTCTTGCGACCTCGGATATTCGGCGTGCTTTTCCTGATACGAAAGCTGCCCGTAGCGCGAGGTGTCGAGGCCAAGGGTCTGCAAGGCTGCCAGGTCGAGCAGTCTGAGCGTCCGGTCCAAAGCAAGATCGATCTCGAAGAGATTGTATCTGACGCGCGAAGGGATCACTGGCTGCCCCCGCGTCAGGTGGAATCTCATCTCGCTCAAGGCACCTTCGCGCTCTTGCGAGGTGTAGAGCACGTCGAATGTTCCATCGTCCCAACGGCCGCCGGAGCTCGAGCACTGGATCAGGCTGCGGCCCTGGCGCACCACACGCCAAACCGTTCCGGAGTATTCGACCGGAACTATTGCCTCGATAGCGTCGATGAGCCGGCTATCGCGTCGTTTCCGCCCGGCGATCGCCAACTAGAGAAAGACCTCGTTCTCAAGCCGATCGATGACTTTGAGCACGTCGAGAGCACGGTCGTCGTGAATGAGATCGATTGCTCTTTCGCCGTTCAATTGCGGGTGGCGAGCGTAAAGCCAGGTGCGGATATCGCTTGGCTCGTAGAATTCCTGCAGTCGGCCGACGATATAGTGCAGGTCCGATAGAATCAGCTCGCTGCGCGGCTGGGGCTTGATGTCGCCGGCCTTCCACCTCGAAACCGTGGCCTTGGACACGTCGGTGATGTTTGCAATATCGGTTCCCTTGAGACCGCCAAACGTGCCCAATTCGTCCAGGAACCTGGGAACCGCCCGCAACGCCGTAGCCATGTTTTCTCTCCGTCTTCCAAGCCAGCTTCGCCCATGCGTGTCAGCCTGAAACTTTGACTGCATCGGCGCATTTCGGTTTCACAAATGGAAAATATGAAACGGAGATGCAAATGTCAATTGCCGCTTCGGTTCGAGGGGCCTCCAGTGCCTGATCGCTCAGGCCTGAAGCAGCGCCTGCTCTTCCGCGCTCAGATGGCGTACCTTGCCCTTGGCAAGGTCGCCGAGTTGCAGAGATCCGATCGCGATCCGTACCAGGCGCAGCACCTCGATATCGTGGGCGGCGAGCAGCCGGCGGATATGGCGGTTGCGGCCCTCGTCGAGCACGATCTCCAGCCAGGCGGTGCTGGTGCCGCTTCCACTCGATCGAAAATCAATCGCCTGAATTGCTACAGCGCCCTGGTGTCGCCGGTAATGCCACGGGACAATTTGTTTTGTATAGTCCTTGATGCCACGTGGCCGACGATGGTTCGATGACTTGGGAAGGGAAGATCATGCGAAGCGGATTGGCGAAATTCGTCGTGGCGGGTTGCGTCGCCGCTCAGGTCGTCCTGCAAGCGGCGCAGCCGGCGTTTGCCGCGCCGTGCGGCTGGACGGCGAAACTGGAGGAAGAGGAGGGCGGCAAAGTGCTGATGGCGTCGGTCTGCGGCGGATCGAATGGCGGCGCCCAGCTGACGCTGGCCTGTTTCGGCAAGCCGACGCTGAGCTATGATTTGGGCGACAGCGGTCCGCAACTGGAACCCGGCATCGCTTCGTTCGCGTTCAAGGCCGGCGGCAAGGCGGTGACCAAGACGCTTCAACTCGAAGAAATGTACAACACCTTCACCGTGGAATTGAGCAGCACCGACCCGCTGTTGGCCCTGCTGCGCTCCAAGGGCGAGGTCACGGTCGCCTCGGGCAAATATGGCGAGAACAGCTTTCCGCTTGCCGGCTCATCCGCCGCCATCGGCAAGGTGCTGGCCCAGTGCGGCAAAGCCAAGGCTTCTTCCGACAATGACAACTGATGAACCCCTTACGTTTCAATTTGAATCGCGCGAGACGTTGGTTGCGAAGATAGAGCGTGATCCCGCTAACCTCGATCCCTGGACAGGGCTTGTCGAACTGGAGGCCGAGGAAAGCAGCCTGGACACCGCGGTGTCGGTTCTCTTGCGGGCAATTGATGCTGTATCCGACAGGGAACAGCTTTGGCGATTTGTCGACAATTTTGTCTGGTTTTGCGGAGTTGCCGAAGGGCCGACTATGGCTTTGAGCGAAGCGAGCGTCCATGCCTTCTACGAGCGGTGGAAAATCGATACGCACCGTAGCGCGCAGACGAGCCTTTTCTTCGCTCAGCAGTTCAAGAAGCTCAATCTCCCTGACTTATGTGCCGAGAACGTTACGCGCGCAGAGGGCGAGGTGCACACCGGGCGGGACCATATCCTGCTTGCCTTGTTCCTGCGCGACAAAATGGAAACGCCGCAGCTGGCTTTGGCCGCCTTGCAACGGGGAATAGCCGCGCACCCGCGCAACGCGATCATCTGGGATTGCGTTGCCGACACACACCGCCTTGGGAACTCGGCGCGGGAGATCGCGGAATCCACCTATCAGTCATTCAAGCAATGCCGCCTCGATGCAACCACAGAAGATGCCTGCGTCGCCTGGGCATCGTTCGGTCAGATGCTCGATGCAATCGGCAACTATTTATCGGCTGAAGAGGCCTATCGCCAGGCAATAGAAATTGATCCGCGCTATCGCTGGGCGACAGGGAAGTTGTCGGGACTGCTACGTCGCCGGTTGGCCCGCTACCATGAAGCTGAAAAGCTTGCACTGCGGTGCGTTGAAATCGATCCGGAGCACGCATGGTCGTGGTTCAATCTCGGCTTTGTCTATCATCATCATCTGGCCCGTTTCGCCGACGCCAAGGCGGCGTATCGACGCGCGATTGAACTCAAGCCGGATTATGTCAAGGTGTGGGAAAATCTGGCAGCTCTGATGGCGTTCGAAACAGACACGCCCACAGAGGCTCAAAAGGCGTTCGACAAGGTGTTCGGACTCTCGGGCGTTTCAGCTTGGACCTATAATCAATACGGTATTTTTCTTCGCGAATTGACGGACCGGTACGACGAGTCAGAAAAGGCGTTGTTGCACGCGATCGAAATGGAACCGACCGAGTGGTCCCATAGGCTCGCTTTGGCGGTCCTGTATGAGAAGCGCTTGCTGAGGTTCGAGGAGGCTCGCAAATTTCTACTCGAAGCAAAGGAACATGGTGCTCCGATTGACAATATCGATTATCGCTTGGCCTTGATTGCACAACGCCGTCGCCCTCTGAAGGTAGTCAAGTAAAGGAACGGCCGTGAAACGTTTGGTGTGGTCGATTTTTGCCATCCTATTTTCGACATGGGCTCACGCCCATGTTCCACCAACAGGCTCGGCTTATGCGAAGGATTTGTTCGCCAAGTTGGATGAACTTTTGCAGCAGCGCCGGATTGAAGGCAAATTGCCAAATCTTGAAGATCCAACGGACCGGGATCTACTGCACAAGATTTGGGACGGCGGGGCTTTGATAGGTTCGCCGCCATACGATGAGGGCGACCTGGTAGCACTGTCTTTCGTAATGGACAGAAGTCGGTCGCTACTCGCGCTCTATAGCCAAAATAGCTCATTGCCTCTGCAGGATGAAGCTACGCAGACATTCGCGCTTTTGATTCGGGCTGCTGCCGCTTCGCAGATAGCTTTCAATGATTTCCTAGCGCACCAACCTAACGCTGCCGAAATGTTGCGCCCCAACGGAGCCAAAGCTCGAGGAGGCATAGAGAAAATGTTTCGTGGCGCCTCGATTTTTCTGGCTGACCCGGCTCTGAAGGAGGGAAACAAGATAGTTCTTGTTGAATCGCTGAGAGCAGATGGTCCCTATCTCGCGCAGAGCATCTCTCCAGACCATCGCCAGGCCCTGATCGATTTGTTTGTCCCGTTGGTTGGCCAGCTTCCCATGCCTGCCCAAGAATCGCTCAAGATTTTTATGCAGGAAATCAACGCCGCCGGCTGCGATCTGTGGTGTGCTGACGGAATGTAATACCGACAGACATTGATATCGGTCGAACCCGTGTGAGCGGTCGGTCAGGAATATCCGCCAGGAGTCGAAAGCGACCTTTGTCCGCCCGCGCTGCTTGCTGCGTCACGTGGGCTTCGACTGGCAGCTGCCTGACTATCGAGTCGCCGCCAGCCGGCTAGGCCTGAAGCAGCGCCAGCTCTTCCGCGCTCAGATGGCGTGCCTTGCCTTTGGCAAGCTCGCCGAGCTGCAATTGGCCGATCGCGATCCGTACCAGGCGCAGCACCTCGATATCGTGGGCGGCGAGCAGCCGGCGGATATGGCGGTTGCGGCCCTCGTCGAGCACGATTTCCAGCCAGGCGGTGCTGGTGCCGCCGCGCAGCAGCTCGATCGAGCGGGCCGCCAGCAATTCGCCGTCGACGGTCGCGCCGGCGCGGAACCGCGCCAGCATGGCCTCGTCGGGCAGCGCGCCGATCTGCACGTGATAGGTCTTGGCGACATGCGAGGCGGGATCGAGCAGGCGCTGCGCGAAGCGCGTGTCGTTGGTCATCAACAGCAGGCCTTCGCTGGCCTTGTCGAGGCGGCCGACGGGCGAGACGAAAGGCAGGTCGAGGCCTGCCAGGCAATCATAGACGGTGCCGCGGTCCTGCGGGTCGTCACGGGTGGTGACCAGCCCGCGCGGCTTGTTGAGCATCAGATAGACCTTGCGCTCGGCGGCGACGCGGCGGCCGTCGACCTCGATGCGATGGCGGCCTGGATCGACGCGCATCGAGCCGTTGCGCACGATCTTGCCGGCGACCCGCACGCGCCCCTCGGCAACCAGAAGCTCGGCCTGCTTGCGCGAGCACAGGCCAAGCTTCGACAGTGCACGACAGAGGCTGACGCCGGGAGGCTGGGCCCCGGGGGCAGGGCGTTGCCGGGCAATGTTCGGTCGCGGCGACATGATGTTGCCCTGGATTCTTGTATACGAGCATCCCACTATAGCCGGCCGCCGGCTATGTCCACGGAAGGGAACTGCATATCGTTTGCGTCGTGCGCAGCGGCTGCGAGGACTTGCATGAAAACAGCCATTCGCCTTTGCCTGCTGCTCGCCTTCCTACCGACATCGCCGGCGCATGCCGGCTGGCAGGCGGTCGAGAAGGTCGAGACCTATGCCATCTCAGGGCAATCCGGGCCGGAGCTCTACGCCTCGATCGGCGGGCGCGGGCCGCTGCTCGGCGAACGCCGCGTCATCGCGCATACCAATTTCAAGCTGACCTGGGTGAGGGACTACCAGCCGCAAGGCGACGCCTGCGTGCTGGTGTCGGCGCAGCCGAAGCTGATCATCACCTACACCTTGCCGAAGCCGGCCGCGCGGCTGCCGGGCGCAATCCAGAAGAGCTGGGAGGTTTTCGCAGCCGGCCTCGCCGCCCACGAGAAGGTGCACGGCGCCAGCATCGTCGACATGGTGCACGAGATCGAGGCGGCCACCATTGGCCTGACCGTCGCCGATGACCGTGGCTGCAGCAAGATCAGGATCGAAGTGACGAGACGGCTCGCCGGAATCTCGCAGGCACAACGGCAGGCGAGCCGCGATTTCGACCGGGTCGAATTCGGCCCGGGCGGCAAGTTGCGGCAGCTTGTGTTCACGCTGATGATCGGCGGATGATGCTGCAGGGCTGCGGGGGCGCAGGGTACCACCTTTGCGGCCCTCACGCCTGCTCGGTCGGATAGAGCGTCAGGATGTTGACGTTGACCCGTGGCGGCTGGCTCACCGCATACAGGATGGCGGCGGCGATGTCCTCGCTTTCCAGCTGCTCCATGTCGCCCAGCCTTTGCTCGACCGCCTGGCGCACATCGGCGCGCATATTCTGGGTGAACTCGGTCTTGACGGCGCCAGGCTCGATGCAGGTGACGCGGATGCCATCCTTGCCGATCTCGCGGCGCAGCGATTCCGCCATCGCGCTCACCGCGTGCTTGGTGCCGGAATAGACCACCGAAGGGTGGATGTAACGGCCGGTGCCGGACGAGACCACGACGATGTGGCCGGCGCCTTGCCGCTGCATCGACGGCAGTGCCGCATGGATCGGATAAAGCAGGCCCAGGATGTTGACGTCGACCATCCGGCGGTATTCTTCCGGCGTCGTGTTGCGGAACGGCGCGGCGACGCCGACGCCGGCAACCGCAAGCAGCATGTCGAGCCGGCCGTACTCCTGCTGGACCCGCTCGACCATCGCCGTGGCTTGCGTTTCGTCGGTGACGTCGACGGCAATCGGCAGTGCCGCGCTGCCGGTCTCACGGATCCGCCTCGCCAGGTCGTCTAGGCGCTCGGCGCGCCGCGCGGCAATCACCAGCGTGGCGCCCTCGGCCGCCAGCGCCAAGGCGGTGGCCTCGCCGATGCCGGAAGAGGCGCCCGTCACTAAGGCGATCTTGCCGCTCAGTTTTCCTGTGTGCATGTTTTCTCTCCTGACGCTTTGGACACGCCGTGAAGCTAGGGCGCAGGCTTTCGGGCAACAATGCTGATCGAAAACCGAATCCACTGTTGGAGTTCCTGGGCGCAATACGCGGCAGCGCCCGTTTCTCGCAGAGTACCGCAAGGCATGCGGGACAGTGCCCGCCGGCAAGCCCATGTGCGCGCAATTTCCTTTGAGCTGACGAGCGGGCCTTGACGTGACTGGAGCTGTTGCGTCTTGATACGGGGGCTGCGGGGCTTCGCATGAAAACAGCTGATCGACTACGTCTGCGGGTGGCTTGTTTGCATGCGACGCGCTTGCATGCAGTCTCGCGACCGAGCGCAAGATGAAGGTCCTCGTCGTCTATTGCCATCCCTGCACCGACAGCTTCAACGGCGCCGTGCGCGACGCGGTGCTGGAGACGCTTGCCGAAAGCGGCCATCAGGTCCACCTGCTCGACCTCTATGCGACCGGCTTCGATCCAGTCATGCGCACGCGGGAATGGCGCGGTTACCACGACAAGGCGGCGGACCTGCAACCGGTGCACGAACATGCGCAGGAGCTGCTCTGGGCGGAGGCGGTCGTCTTCATCTATCCGACCTGGTGGTATGGCCTGCCGGCGATGCTGAAAGGCTGGCTGGAGCGTGTGCTGGTGCCGGGCTTCGCTTTCGAGATGCCGACGGCACGACGCGGCCCGCGGCCCAAATTGCGGCACATACGCCGGGTGATGGCAATGACCACATGTGGCGCCACGCCGCTGATGTCGTGGATCATGGGACAGCCCGGCCGGCGGACCCTGCTGCGCGGCTTCCGCTCCGTCTGCCATCCGCTGTGCCGGACCAAATTCCTGGCGCTCTACCGGATGGACAGCGTCTCGGCCGCCGGACGCCAGGCGCATCTGCAGCGGGTCAGAAAAGCGGTTGCCGGCCTTGGTCGCGCTGATGCGGTCGCCGCCACAGTGCTTGGCTGATTTGGACCAGGCGAGCCGCCGCTGTCTCCGCCGAATGTCGCGGGCGGGCGTCGGTTTGGCAAAGGTCAAAAAAATCAAGTCTCACCTTGACCCAAGAATGGTTGCAGTGTTGGGTTGCAAAGATCAAGGCCTTCTTGATCAAGCGCACTGCGATGCAAATAAACGACATGATCCGTGAGCCGATGATTCGAAAATGGCATAGGTCTTTTTGTCGGTCGCTGCTGCGTGGGCTCGTGGTCTTGTTTGCCCTGAGCGGCCCAGCTTTGGCTGCCAGCAGCGATTGTGTCGGGGACGACGAGGCCGACACGGCTCGGCGAATTGCCGCTTGTACACTCATGATAGAGGATGTGACGGAGCCCGCCAGCAGCCGTTTGACGGCCTATTTCAAGCGCGGCGTCGCCTGGGCGAGGCAGAATGATTATGATCGCGCCATTGCCGATTTCGATAAGGCGATCAGCCTCGATCCGGAAGATGCCAGTGCTTATTACTACCGAGGCATCACCTGGGCACTCAAGAGCGACGCTGATCGCGCTATCGCCGATTTCGACCAGGCGATCAGCCTCGACCCGAAGAGCGATGCATACCGCATCCGAGGCTCTGCCTGGCTCGACAAAGGCGACAACGACCGAGCTATTGTCGACTACGATCAGGCCATCAGCCTCGAGCCCCGGAATGCCGGAGCTTATGGCGACCGGGGCCTGGCCTGGGCACGCAAGGGCGACAACGACCGCGCTATCGCCGATTTCGGCCAAGCGATCAGCCTCGATCCCCGCGATGGCCGAACTTATAACAACCGAGGTCTCGTGTGGAAAAGGAAGCGGGACTACGACCGTGCCATCGCCGATTATGACCAGGCGATCAGCCTCGATCCGAAGGAAGCCAGCGCCTACGACAATCGGGGCATGGCGTGGCTACTCAAGGGCGACTATGACCATGCCATTTCCGATTTCGGACAGGCGATCAGCCTCGATCCGAATGTCGCCGGAGTCCATCATCATCGAGGCATGGCCTGGTCACTCAGAGGCGATTCTGATTACGCCATTGCCGACTACGATCAGGAAATCAGCCTCAATCCGAAGAACGCCCGTGCCTACCTCGATAGAGGCCTGACTTGGACAATCAAAGGCGATTACAATCGTGCGATCGCCGACTACGACCAAGCGATAAGCCTCGACCCGAAAGACGCCAATGCCTATGGCAATCGAAGCCGGGCCTGGAAATATAAGGGCGACTACGACCGCGCCATCGCCGACGCCGACCAGGCGATCAGTCTCGATCCGGAACGCGCCAGTGCCTTCTACAACAGAGGCAACGTTTGGGCTGACAAAGGCGACTATGACCGCGCCATCGCCGACTTTGACCAGGCGATCGGCCTCGATTCGAAAGACCCCAATGCTTACGACGATCGAGGTACGGCTTGGGCACACAAAGGCGATGACGACCGCGCGATTGCCGACTTCGATCAGGCAATCCTGCTCGACCCGAAACACGCCAGTGCCTACAGGAAGCGCGGCTGGATATGGGACAAGAATGGCGAATACGACCGCGCCCTCGAGGACTATGGCAAAGCAATTGGGCTCGATCCGAAATATGCCCATGCTTATCTCAGCAGAGGTCTCGTCTGGTCAATAAAAGGCGAATACGTACGTGCAACGGCAGATTACGACCAGGCAATCAGCCTCGATCCGACGATTGTCTACGCCTATTTGGGCCGGGGTATCGTCCATTTCTACTCCGGTGCGATGGAGAAAGCCCAAGCCGATTTCGCGCAAGCCGCCACAGTCAAACCAGAGGATGCGTATGTTGCGATCTGGCTCGATTTTGCCGAGCGTCGCAATGGCGCAGCAGGGCATTTGCAGGAAGCGACCAAGAAGCTCGACATGACGCGATGGCCGGCGCCGGCTGTTCGAATGCTGCTTGGCGAGCAGACTCTCGCCGCGACAATTGCAGAAGCCGACGACCCTGATGCGATAAAGAAACGCGGAAACCTGTGCGAGACAAATATGTTCAGCGCCGAGCTGAGCCGACTGCAGGGGCACAGCGATGAAGCTTTGCGGCTCTATCGGCTCGCCGCCAGCGATTGCCCCAAAAACTCCTACGAATTTGTTGCCGCCAACGCAGCCCTGCGCGAGCTGTCGCCTTAGCTGCCGCCGCTACGGACTTCCCCGCCTTCGGTGAGATTTCGTTGCTCAACACAGTCTTCGCGCGTTGACTCTATTCCCCATTTCTGGAAATCTGGAAACATGGATAAGACGCTCGCCCTTTCGGCACTTGCCGCGCTCGGCCAGGAGACCCGGCTGGACGTTTTTCGCCTTTTGGTGCGGGCCGGCGCCGAGGGCGTGGCTGCGGGCGAGATCGCCTCACGGCTCGCCGCGTTCCCGAATACGATGTCGGCCCATCTCAAGATCCTGTCGCATGCCGGCCTGGTGCGGACCGAACGAGAGGGCCGCAGCGTGCGCTACTTCGCCGACATGACCAGGTTTCGCGATCTGCTGGCCTACCTCATGGAGGATTGCTGCAATGGCGCGCCGGAACTTTGCCAGCCTGTCATCCAGGCTGTGACCTGCAACTGCTAGGGGAGGTTCGTCTTGGCCAACCTCTCCCGGCGCCTTGTTGCCGAGGCCCTCGGCACAGCTCTGCTGGTCGCCACCGTGGTCGGTTCCGGCATCATGGCTGACAGGCTGAGCAATGATGTCGCCGTCTCCCTGCTCGGCAACACCTTGCCGACCGGGGCGATCCTGGTCGTGCTCATCACCATATTCAGGCCGATATCCGGAGCGCACTTCAACCCGGCGGTGACGCTGGTATTCGCGCTTCGACGCGAGATCGAAACGAACGCAGCGCTGGCTTACGTCGCCGCCCAGATTGCCGGCGGCATCGCTGGAACATTCCTGGCGCATGCAATGTTCGAATTGCCGATCCTGCAAGTCTCGGCGACGGTGCGGACCGGAAGCGGACAATGGATTGCGGAGCTGGTCGCCGCCTTCGGGCTGGTCTTCACCATCCTCGCCGGCCTGCGTTCCCGTCCGGATTCGATCCCCTGGCTGGTCGGGCTCTATATCACCGCCGCCTACTGGTTCACCGCATCGACATCCTTCGCCAATCCGGCCGTCGCCATCGCCCGTGCGTTCTCCAACACTTTTGCCGGGATCCGCCCCGCCGATCTGCCGGGCTTCATCGGCGCCGAACTTTTGGGCGCGTTGCTCGCCATGGCATTGGCAGGGTGGCTGCTCGCCCAACCGAAACCAGCCGGACAGATGAAAGCTGCGCAATGACCATCACCATCTATCACAACCCCGATTGCGGCACCTCGCGCAACACGCTGGCCATGATCAGGCAGTCCGGCGAGGAGCCTGAGGTGGTCGAATATCTGAAAAATCCGCCGTCGCGCGAAAAGCTCGTCGAGCTGATCGCAGCGATGGGCATGACGCCGCGCCAATTGCTGCGCGAAAAGGGCACGCCCTATGCCGAACCTGGCCTGGGCGAGCCGCAGTGGAGCGACGACGAGATCCTCGATTTCATGCTGGCGCATCCGATCCTGATCAACCGGCCGATCGTGGTGACGCCGCTCGGCACCATGCTCGCCCGACCCTCCGAAGCCGTGCTCGATATCCTGCCCAATCCGGATATCGGCCCGTTCACCAAGGAGGACGGCGAGGTGGTCATCGACGCCAGCGGCAAGCGCGTCGTCTAGATATCGTCTTATTTCGATCTTTGTCGAAATTCTCTTGACGTGCAGCGATTCTGGAAATAGCTTATTTCCATGAAACTCGAAAAAGCAGCCTCGCAACTTGAAGCCCTCGGCAGCCCGACGCGGTTGCAGCTCTATCGGACGCTGGTGCGGGCGGGCGATGAGGGGCTGCCGGTCGGGCGTATCCAGGACAGATTGGGCATCGCTGCCTCGACGCTGTCGCATCACCTCAAGCGGCTGGTCGACACCGGCCTGGTGACACAGGAGCGCCAGGCGACCACGCTGATCTGCCGGGCCAACTATCCCGCCATGAACGGGCTAATCGGATACCTCGCAGACGAATGCTGCGCCGACGCCACGTGTGCGCCGGCATCGGCGGACGCGGCCGCCAAAACGGCGGCATGATTTTTTTGCCATTATAATTCGAAATTACCGGAAGGATGGAAGACATGGAGATGATCGAAAAACTCCCCGTTGCGGTGATCGGCGCCGGGCCGGTCGGTCTGGCGGCAGCGGTCCACCTGATCGCGCGGGGCATTCCTGTCAAAGTCTACGAAGCCGGCAATGCGGTTGCATCCAATCTCAGGGATTGGGGCCATGTCCGTGTGTTCACGCCCTGGCGCTATTGCGTCGATCTGGCGGCTAGAAACCTGCTCGAGGTGCATGGCTGGCGGATGCCTGAGCCCGAGGCATTCCCGACCGCGGACGACCTCGTCGCGGATTATCTCGAGCCTCTGGCAAAGCTTCCGCAATTGTCGCCGTCGATCGAAACCGGCGCCCGCGTCGTCGGCATTTCGCGCTGGGGCGCCGACAAGGTCTCGAGCAAGGAACGCGAAACCCGGCCCTTCATGCTGGTGGTCGAAACCGCCAGCGGCACCAGGCGCGATAGCGTCCGCGCCGTCATCGATGCTTCGGGAACCTGGCAGATGCCGAACCCGCTCGGCGCCGGCGGAATTCATGCCGAAGGCGAAGCCGAGTTTGCCGACCGCATCGCCTACGGCATACCCGATATTCTCGGCCGCGACCGCAGCCTTTATGCCGGCAATACGACGCTGGTCGCCGGCTCCGGCCATTCGGCCGCCAATGCCTTGCTGGATCTCGCCAGCCTGGCGGAGGTGGAGCCCGGCACGGCTTTCATCTGGACGACGCGCGGCACCGACCTGGTGCGCATCTATGGCGGCGGCGATGCCGACCAATTGCCGGCGCGCGGCGAACTCGGCGCCGAAGTGCGGGAACTGGTGGAAAGCGGCGGCGTCAGACTGGTGAAGGGCTTTGCGGCTGTTTCGATCCGCGATGCCGACGGACGGCTGGTCGTCGAAGGCCAGACCAAGGACGGCTTGCAGGCGCTGGGTCCGGTCGACCGTATCATCGCCGCGACCGGACAGCGCCCGGATCTGTCGCTGACCCGTGAGCTTCGGCTCGAGCTCGATCCATGGCTGGAAAGCGTCAAGGCACTGGGACCGTTGATCGATCCCAACGAGCACTCCTGCGGCGACGTGCCGCCGCACGGCCACCGTGAGCTCAGCCATCCAGAGGAAGGGTTCTACACAGTCGGCATCAAGAGCTATGGTCGCGCGCCGACCTTCCTGCTGCTGACCGGCTATGAGCAGGTCCGCTCGGTCGCGGCGGCGATCGCCGGAGACATGGTGGCGGCCGACAATGTCCAGCTCGTGCTGCCCGAGACCGGCGTCTGCACCGTGCCGCGGATCGGCGTGGCCGACAAGGGGTGCTGCGGCGGTCCGGCGCCGGCAGCGGTGGATGCGTGCTGTGTCGCCGACGCCAAGGCGAAGGCGGTCGGCAAAGGCGGCTGTGGCTGCAGCGTCGCGGCATGAGTCTTTCGCCGCCTTCGCCGGCCATCCTGCGCAGCCGCGGCGCGATCATCACCGCGCTTGGCCTGACGCAGATCATGGCGTGGGGTTCTTCCTACTATCTTCCCGCGGTCATCGCGCCGGCAGTCTCCTCCGATACCGGCTGGCCGCTGGCATGGGTTGTCGGCGGCCTGTCCCTCGGCTTGCTCGCGGCAGGATTGATCTCTCCGCGCGTCGGGTCGTCGATCGAGCGGCATGGCGGCCGCAACGTTCTGGCGTTCAGCGCCGGATGCATCGGGCTCGGCCAGATCGGGCTGGCTCTTGCCCCTAATCTTGCGGCCTATATCGCTGCCTGGCTGGTCATCGGCCTGGGCATGGGGGCGGGGCTCTACGATGCCGCTTTCGCAACGCTTGGCCGCCACTATGGCCACGGCGCGCGCTCCGCCATCACCATGCTGACGCTGTTCGGCGGCCTTGCGAGCACCATCTGCTGGCCGATCTCAGCCTTGCTGCTGGGGGAGGTCGGCTGGCGCGGCACCTGCCTGGTCTACGCCGCCTTTCAGCTGGCAATTGCGCTTCCGCTCTATCTGGTGATCCTGCCCCGGGAGCCGCCGCAACCGGCAATCAAACCGGGAGTGAAGGAGGCGGCACCCATTCTCGACAACGAAGCCGATCCGTCGATCATGATCGTTCTGGCCGCGACCCTGACACTCGCCGCGGTGATCTCGTCGACACTGTCGGTGCATCTGCTCACAATCCTGCAAGGCAGCGGCATGGCGCTTGCCGCAGCCGTCGGGTTCGGCGTGCTGGTTGGTCCATCACAGGTGGCGGCCCGCGCGATCGAGATGATGATCGCGCGCTACCACCATCCGATTTTCACCAAGTTTGCCTCGGTTGCATTTGTGGCGATCGGCGTTTCGACGCTCTGGGCCGGCATGCCGATCATCCCGCTGGCGCTCGGTTCTACGGCGCGGGCATCGGCCTCGAATCCATCGCCCGGGGAACGCTGCCGCTCGCGCTGTTCGGCTCGAACGGCTACGCGAGACTGATGGGCCGCCTCGCCATGCCGAGCCTGATCGCCCAGGCGGCGGCACCCTCGGCCGGCGCATTGCTGCTGGATCGCTTCGGCCCGCACGGGACGTTGGCCGCGCTTTCCGGCCTGGCGCTGGCCAACGTCATCCTCGCATGCGGCTTGGGCTGGCGGATGCTCCGCCGGCGGCAATCGCAGGTTCAAACCCGATAGGATTTCGACCTGCGTTCAGCGCCTTCAACTGGAGAGCGGGAGATCTTCCAAGGGATCGACAAGGAAAGACGCGGCGATCAGATCGTCCGCATCGAGGCGCAGTGAGCCTTTGGCGCCGCCCATAATGGCGGCAACCTTTTGAAATGTCTTGATCTCATGCTCGGTAATCTGGGCACTTTGCATTCTGGATTTGAGGTCAGCGACGCGTAGCCCCAAACTGTGGGACATTCCGATTTTACGGTTCGACATGGTAAGATGCTCCTCCCCGGCCCATGTTTGTTTTGCCACCCGCCCTTATTCGTATTTCCTCCGCCTGCCTAAATATGAGGCATCGCGATACAGCGCCCGAACGCCCGATGCAAGGGAAGGTTCCGGCGCGCAGAGGTCACGAAATAATAATACGAAGGAAGTACGGCCGATGGTCCGGCCGGAGGTAGGACTTAGGTACGACGCCCCGCCGGACAGAGGGCTCCGGTGCCTTATCGGCTGGCGAGGACCATGCGGTTGCCTTCGCTGTCGCGAAATTCCGCCACCGTGCGCCCCGGCTGCCACGGCGCCTCATGCGCTTCGGTGATGATCTCGACGCCGCCCGCTTTCATGGCCGCGATCATTGCCCCGACATTTTCGTCGACCAGCACCAATACCGGCTCCGCGCCGGGTGCGTCGTCGGCGCGCCTGACAAAATGCAGGTTCGTCACGGCATGCGGAAATGCCAGCTCGATCCAGCGCCAGCCGCCATCACCCATCTTCTGGTCGGCCATGACCTGGCAGGCGAGATGCCTGGTGTAGAACGCCTTGGCGCGGTCCTGCTCGAACACCGGAAGCTCGGCAAACTGGATATGCATGATCGTCTCTCCTGCTTGATGGCTGCCGCGCAGCCGCCCACGCGGGAAAGACGATGCGGGCAACCGAAAAGATTCTTCGGCAAGGAGAATCTTTTCAGCGCAGCCGGTCGTCCTTCGTTCATACCAACCAGTCAGGAGACGACGATGAACTACGCGCTCATTCGATACGGTGTGAACCAAGCCGACCTGGAAGATAACCGCGCGCTGGTCGAAAAAGTGTTCGAAGCGCTGGGCGAGGCGGCACCGCCGACGGTGCGTTATCTCGTGCTCGAGCTGGACGACGGCTCGTTCGTCCACATCGTCGGCCAGGACGGCGATTCGTCGGCGCTGACCGGGCTTGCGGCCTTCAAGGCGTTTACGGAAAACCACGCCGAGCGCCGTTCGACCCCGGCATTGCGATCGCCTGTCAAAGTCATCGGCAATTACCGTATGCTGGCGGATCAGAAAGCCGGGTAGCGCCTGCCATGCCGCTCGCGCAGAAATGGGACGCTACGCCGAAAATGAACAGGGCGACTTTGGAGGTGATGCTCGTCGGGTTGCGGCCAAGGCTGCATCGCTACTGCGCGCGTATGGCCGGCTCGGTGATCGACGGCGAGGACATCGTCCAGGAGGTCCTGATCAAGGCGCTGCAGGCGATCGACGGGGGTGCGATCGTCGAACGTCCCGAGCAATGGCTGTTTCGCATCGCCCACAATGCCGCGCAGGATCACCTGCGGCGGCGCAATCGGAAAAGGTCGCGCATGACCGAGGCCGACATGAGCGTCATCGAGGATCCCTCCGGCAGCGCCGACAGCCGGCTCGCCGCCCAGACCGGCCTGCGCTCCTTCATGCAGCTTTCGGTGCCGCAGCGCAGCGCTGTGATCCTGGTCGACGTGCTCGGCCTCAGCCTGCATGAGACCTGCGAAGTGACCGGCGCGACGCTCGCCGCCACCAAGGCCGCGCTGCATCGCGGGCGGGCGCAGCTCAAGCTGCTGGCGCTGCAGCCCGAACAGGCGCTGGCGCCGAGGCTCGACGCCGATGACGAGCGCCGGCTGCGGCGCTATGTCGACCTGTTCAACGCGCGCGACTTCGACGCGGTCAGGGCACTGATCGCCGAGGACGTCCGGCTCGATGTCGTCAACCGCGTCCGCCTGCGCGGCAAGGCCGAGGTTTCGACCTATTTCGGCAATTATGCCCGTATCAGCGACTGGACATTGTCGCTCGGCTTCGTCGACGGCAGGCCGGCGATCCTCATCCGCCACCCGCAGGCGGCCGACGGCGCCGTGCGCGGCTTCATGCTGGTCGAGTGGCGGAACGATCAGGTCATCCAGATCCGCGACTTCCGCTACGCGCCCTGGTGCCTGGTCGACGCGGAGATCAGGGCCGTGGAGGGGTGAGGAGAGCGCTGGAAATGGTGCGAAATGGCGATCAGGCAGCCTCCTCCTGTTTGACCCAAACGCAATTGCCACATGGCAGCACGTTCTTGGAGCGGTTCCGGTTCTCTTGGAACCGGTAACTCGCTCTAACTGTCAGTTTTGCCGCATTTATGCGGACGCCAAATGACTCCATTTGGCGGCAGAATCCTCTAGCCGATACGCACGCGGCGCGTCACCTGGCCATTGCTTTCCCAGTATGTGTGTTTCTTGGCTATCAAGGGATCGTCCATCGCCGGTTGAATTTGTCCTGTGGTGCTGACCGCGCGCGAGGTCACCGTGTGTTCTCCAGGAGAGGGATTTGCCCAAGCCAGGGACCAGATTTTCCAAGCGTGTTCTGCCTCCTCACTGTGGTCAATGGTCGCTGGTGTCCAAGGCCCTTGATCGATTTGCACTTCGACCCGGTCGATCGGCGCCCCCCAGGCTGCCCCAACGATGCGGTAATCTGAATCTTTCCGGGTAACCTTCGCAGGCGCGGACTTTATCAGCGCTCGCCCGACTGACGTCTCGGCCCATACGGTCTCGCCGTTGTGGTCCTCCTCCCGGATGGTGACATAGTCACGGGCCATCAGAAGGCTCATGAACCGCGTATCGCGAACCTCGATGCGCTTTAGCCACTTGACGTTGGCGATCCCGTACCAGCCTGGCGCAATGAGCCGTACCGGGAAGCCATTGGGCGCCGGCAAGGCGGCCCCGTTCATTTCATAGCAGAGGAGATTATCGGGGTTCATCGCGTCGGCGAGCGACATGCTACGAGCGAAGTTCTGCTGCATCTTGACGTCGCGTATCGGGACCTCGCCTGTGTCGGTACCGAAAAAGACGACCTCGATGCCCTTCTCCATAACGCCGGCTTCCTCGAGGATCGGGGCGAGCGGCGTCCCTGCCCAGCGAGCATTGCCGATGCCCCCGGTGAAAAAGGGAAACCCGTGGTTGCCCGAGCATTCCACTGTGAAAACGACCTCCTGCCTCGGTCGCGCCCTGATGTCGGCGAGCGTTAACTCCAGGGGCTTCTTAACCAGGCCTCCGATCTCCATCGACCAAGTCTTCTCGTCGATCGTTGGTCGGTTGAAATGCGAGATGCTGAAGAACTTGTCGTTTGGCGTTATCCAGCTATCCAAATCCTCCCAGACAAGCTGCTTCTGGATACCCGCCGGATCGGGATTTTCGGTCGGCTGATCCAGCCACGGAATAACTTCCTCGTTCGGCCGTGTTGGAAAAGCGTAAGCCCGGCGCGAGGTATAGAGAGCAGCAATTGCGGCAAGAGCCGCACTTCCTTGAACAAGAAGTTCTCTGCGCTGAAAATCAGGCATGTTGTTTACCTCCCAGTTGATCCGGAACGGGCTGCAACGTGCCTTAGGCCGTAGCCTGATCACGGATAGGCGACACAATGTGAGGTCTGCCCACCCGGAAGTATCCGGGTAGGTCAGATAATCACCGACGCAAGTCAAGCATGTGAAGCGTTGCACGAAACGCTAGCTCGCGTTTCGCATGCTAAGAGTGCGCCTTTGAGAAGGAACTGTCCACAACTTGGACGGGACATGATGATGATTGCAGCATTCCATACCGATTTCCGGTCCTGCCAAAATCGTTGCTGCTCGGATCGCTGCCGACCGCCCGCTTCTGGGTCATTTCCGGACCTTCGCGGGTTCTCGTTGAACCGGTGTTTCCTGCCGGCCCGTGGGTTGGCCGTGCGGCCGGCACCGCCCTGATCGCTTGGGGCGGCGCAACGCTTTGGTCTGACGACCAGGGCTGCCTCGAATGTCGCATTTGCAGGTGGAGGGCGGGCCCGGGCGGAGGGCGGGCCCGGGCGGCACATCAGAACCAATCTGCATAACGAGGTGGCCAGCAACCAGGCCGCCTGGCTCGGGCGCGGCAGATCATTCACACGTGAACCATTCGCCAACCGAGCGGGGACACCCTAATTGGTGGTGACTTGCGTCACCGCCACGCCGGTTATCCTGCCGTTCCCGGCTGTGTAGGTGAGTGTCTGCGTGACCGTGGCGTCCTTCTGGTCGGGAGACGAAGGAGGATAAGAGGCGGCGAAGCCGAAATGGCCGTAACGATCGGGCTTGGCGGCGCCAAATTTCGCGGCCACGTCGCTCAGCGGCGCTCCGACGCCGGGCGTATCGAGTTCAATAGCTGTCAGGCTGGCAGGCGCGCCGGCGCATCCTTCCGGCACCTTGCCTTCCGGGTTCGGCTGCAGGGCGACGGACAGGACACCGTGGTCGGAGCCGCCCATCTCGCCGGATACGAACCAGAAGATCGACGGCGATCCGCCGGCGTCGGGGCCGGCATAGCAAAGCCAGTGGCGTGAATCTCCGGCGTCACCTTCATCGTGCATCGCTCCGCCGAAGGCTTTTTCGACATCGGCAAGCGTGGTTTCCTCAAGCTTTATCTCCAGCGGCCCAGCCTTGACCTGCTTGAATAGCGGGCTGGCCAGCGGCGAGTTGATATCGCCCAGGGATGGAATCGCCCGGTCCGGGTTGAGCGGCTTGGCCAGCGTCGTTGCATTGGTCACCAGTCCGGCAACGATGAGTGCGAAATATCCGGCGTTCTGTCCCATGCCGATCTCCTGTCGTTCGAAATGAAGGTGCGGAAGGATTTGCGGGCGGGTGCTACCCTGTCTGGCTGATGCCCAAACCGGTGCACGACCAACTGGACCGAAGATAAATTCACAAGTCCGCAGCCTTCAACGTCATTCCGGCGACTTGGCAACCAAAGTGTAATCGAGGCTCACAATTCCTTCTCGGCCAGCTCCCGAAATGCGTCGGGAACCGACCGCTGTAGCCCGAGCGCGACCGAGGCGTAGCCGACCGCCTCCCAGCCGAAGCGGTCGCGGATCTTGTCGACGGCGCGGTCGGCGGTCCAGCGCGCCGCGCCCTTCCGGGTGCCGGGGCGGCGGCGGTCGTCGTCGAGCCCGAGCGGCAGTTCCAGTTGCAGGCCGGCATGCTGCTCCAGGTGCGATACGGCGATCGCCAGCAGCGAGATTGTCTTTTCGTGCGGATGGTCGATGAGCACCTTGCGCACCAGCGCCTCGGCGATCTCGGCCAGCATGGCGGTTGCCGAAATCGGCTGGTCGAGCGTGATCGAGCGCGTCACCGAGCGCAAATCGGCAAAGCGGACGCGAACCGTCACCGTGCGGCCGGGCCGGGATTTCGCCCGCAATCCTGTGGCGACCCTGTCGGCCAGATGCAGCAAAGCCGGCACGAAGACCTGCTCCTCGGCGGGTTTCTGGCCGAGCGCCGATTGCGCGCCGGCCGAGCGCGCCCGGCGCTGCGTCTCGAGCTTGCGCGGATCGCGGTTCCACGCCAGCGCGTTGAGTTTTTCTCCGGCCGCCGGCCCGAGCAGGCGCTCAAGCGCCCCACCATTGGTCTTCGCCAGCTCGCCGATGGTGTTGACGCCGATGCCGGCCAGCCGCTGCCTGGTGACCGGGCCGACGCCCCACATCAGCTCGACCGGCAGGTGGTGCAGGAACTCCAGCTCGCGGCGCGGATCGACCACCACCAGCCCGTCCGGTTTTGCGACCTGTGACGCGATCTTGGCCAGATGCTTGGTGCGGGCTACGCCGACCGAGATCGGCAGGCCGAGCTCGGCCCGCACGCGGCGGCGGATCTTGCCGGCGATCTCGGCCGGCGAGCCGAACAAATGGGTGCAGCCGGCGACGTCGGCAAAGGCCTCGTCGATTGAAATCCGCTCGACCACCGGCGTGAAATCGCCGAGCACCTTGATTGCCGCATCGCCCAGCCGCTGATAGTCCTTGAAATGGCCGCCGACGAAGATGAGTTGCGGGCAGAGTTCCCGCGCCCGCCGTCCCGGCATACCGCCGCGCACGCCGAACGCCTTGGCTTCATAGGATGCGGCAAGCACTACCCCGCCGCCGACGGCAATCGGCTTGCCGCGCAAGGCCGGGTCGAGCAACTGTTCGACCGAGGCATAGAAGGCATCCAGATCCGCGTGGAGGATGTTGGCTTCCATCCGGCCCGTTCGCCCGCGGCGGTTCGAACGCCGCATTGTCTCGAGTTTTGATGAGAACATAAAGAGAACATTATGGGTGGATTGTCAAGCAGCGCGGAGGCTGCCGCAGATGGCGAGCGCACGGCAAATGTTCAGCCGCGCAGCCGATCGCGGGCCTGCATCAGCGCGAATCCCAACAGGTTCTCGCCGCGCCACAGCAGCGGGTTCACCGCCCTCTCGTCATCCGCCGCAAGGCCGATACCCCACACCCGGTCGACAGGGCTCGCCTCGACCAGCACCCGGTCATGCGTCGACAGCAGATATTCGCGCAGCGCCGCGTTCTGACGGAACTTCTGAAAGCTCCCTTCAGTCACGATGCGATATTTGTCTGCATCCCATTTGGTGCCATCGAAGCCGCTCACCTGGCGGCCAAGCTGCTTTGCCTGCTTGGGGCTCGCCGCCCTGAGGATTTGTGTTGCCGTCGGAGCATCACCGAACAGTCGTGCCTTCTCGGCCATCATCCAGTGTTCGGCAGTCGGATAGCTCAGGCCATCGACGGTAAAGGGCGCATGCCACCACTGGCTGAAGCACGACGTGGTTATGCGGCCGTCCTTAGACGGCTGATGGCCCCAGAAGAACAGGAACTTCTGCCGGGGCTTTGCGCGAAAGGTTTTCTCAAGCCAGGTTCGGTCGTAAATCATGGGCGGATGGAGCAGGGCGAAAGGCCGGCTTGTCAATGCTCCATCCAGAGCGGGTAGCGAAGATGAGCGGTCCGCGCTGAATGCGATGAAATGCTGATCTACAGCGCCATCTTGTAGCCGAGATGACTGGCGGTGAAGCCGAGGCGCTCGTAAAAAGCGTGCGCCTCCCGTCGACCTTTGTCCGTGGTGAGCTGGACGAAGCTGCAATTGCGCGAACGGCATGTTTCAATCGCCCATTCGATCATCAGCTTGCCGACGCCGCGAGAGCGCCATTGCCGGGCGACGCGAACGCCTTCGATCTGGCCGCGCCAGGCGCCTTTTCTCGAAATGCCTGGAAGGAAGCTGAGCTGCAGCGTTCCGACCACTTGCCCGGCGTTGACGGCGACGCCCAGCAACTGGTTGGGATCGGTATCGATTGCGCTGAAGGCATCGAGATAGGATGGCGCAAGCGGCGTGGACGGGTCTTCCCGGTCTGCGCCGAGCACATCGTCGGCAAGCATTGCAACGATCGCCGGCAGGTCGGGCGCCTGCGCGCGACGGAATTCGATCTCGCTCATCGCGCGGAGACATACGGCGCGGTGTCAGCGATCGCAATATCCGTTTTGACTTGCAAGGGAGGCCCGCGCGGCTTCAGGTGGCCTCGAGCGCCCAGAGGCGGTGGCCGTAGCGGCGGAAGAAGCGGGCGAAGAGGCGCTGCTGCCTGGCGCGGGTGAGGTCGGCGGCGCGCCTTTCCTGTCGCCAGTGCGGCATGTTGCGGAACATCGACAGGAAGCGGGCGGCATCCTCGAGTGCCTCCTCGGCTGACTGCGCCGGGCGGATCGCCGCCAGGAACAGAGTGCGGCTCGGCTTCATCAGGTCAATCGCCGCCATGCGCTGGCGATGGCTCTGGCGTGCCTTGCGGATGCCGTCTTGGCGGATGGCCGCGAAAGCGGCAAGCATGGCCGGGCTGTCGCCGCTATAGCCGCAAGCATGGGCGAACTGGGCTGGGTCCATCGTCATTCCCTTGCTGCCGGCCGGACGGAGCGGGCGCGGTTCTGTTGCTCGCGCCGATTCAAGCCTGCTCGAGATAAAAGCATAACTCAAATAATCGAACAAGTGAAACTTTCACGTTGATGTAAGCGGAACCGACTCGACTCCGCTCCAAAAACCGATAATGTTGCGAACAAAGCAGGAACAACGATGGGGATGACCATGGCATTGGCAGGCAAGGAAGCGACGATCGCCGATGTTGTCTCGATTGCCGTCGAATGCATCGACTGCGGCCGCAACAGGTGGTGGAAGCCGGCCGAGCTCAAGCGGCATGGGGTGAGGCCGGAGACGCCGCTGGCCGCACTTTCGGGGCGCCTCATCTGCAAGACCTGCCGTGCCGACGGCCTGCCGGGCGCCGCCGTCTCGATCCAGGCCGCCTTCATCGACGACCGGCAACGGACCCGCGCCGAGGCGCGCCTGCTCAACGGTCGAGAGCTGCAGTCGAGGCGGGCTTGAGGGGGCGGGCGTGCTGCTCTTCCCTTCTCCCCTTGTGGGAGAAGGTGGCCGAGCGAAGCTCGGTCGGATGAGGGGTGTTGGACGGATCGCTACCTTGATGGCGTAAGTGCTTAAAAACCGCTTCTACATTTCCTCCGCCGCGTTCCTTCCAGCACCCCTCATCCGGCTCGGCGCTGTGCGCCGATCCACCTTCTCCCACAAGGGGAGAAGGCAACAAGCGCCCCGTCAATACCCCAGCAGTTCCTTGAGCGGGATGACGCGGAAGACGTTCTTGATGGCGTAGCGGTTGAAGGACAGCGTCTTGGGCGGGTTGTACTGTTCGACGATCAGCTCGGCGGCGGTGCGCTTGACCAGCTTCTTGATGAAGGCCTTGCCGTTTTGCTCGTTCTCCTCGGGCAGGGTCTCGATCACCACATGGTCGCCGGGCAACGCTTCGCGGCCTCCGCAATAGATCATCTCGCCGGGCTCGTAGCGCGGCACCATCGAATCGCTCAGCACGTGCAGCGCAAACACATTGCGCAGATGCCGGATCCCCGGCGGCCGCTGGACATAGCCGGCCGGCTGGCCGTTGAAGGTGAAGTCGCCATCGTCGCCGCCGACGGCGGTGCCGAGAAGCTGGATGTCCATCGGCCCGGCGGGCAGGGGGCCGGGATCGGTGACGATCTCGGCATCGGCGACCGGTCCGGCATCTTCGAGGAAAACGACCTCGCCCTTGCCGAGTGCCACCGGGTCGACGCGCAGGAAAGCGGCGGTCTTCAAAAGGTTCTCGGTCTTGGGCAGGTTGCGCCCGGTTTCCCAATTGCCGACGGCAGCGACGTCGGTGTCGTTGTGCTCGGCAATGTGGCGCATCACCAGGCCGCGCTGCTTGCGTGCCCGGCGGATCGCCGCTCCGACCTTGATCGACAGTGCAGTTTTCGCCATGGCTCCATCTGAGGCATAAGAATCGGTTTCGTCTATGCAAGAATCGCTTGCATAATTGATTGAGTTATGCTCTTATACGGTCATGCACAAGTCGCTTCACCAGCTTTCGGTCCTCGAATCCGCCCTTCAGCGCGCCGGCAGCGCTCGCCTGGAGGCGGTACCACAACCGGTCGCCAAGGCCATGCATGTGCCAACCCTGTCCCCTTCGTCGCGGCTGTCCTCCTCCCCGGCCGGGACGATGCCCGAGGCTCGCGCCTCGGATCCGGCAGCGCAAGCGGCCGGAACGGCCGGAGCCGTTCCCCTCACGGCTCCGGCCACGAATTACCTGCCGGCCGGCAATGCGGATGCCGCGGTTTCCTGCATCCGCACCGAAGACGGCACGGTCATCGCCTTCGACAAGCGGACGGGCAAGGCAGTGTCCGGCGCAACAAGGCAGGCGGCCGAGATGAAGCTCGATCGCAGCAGACCACGCGAAGGCTGACCGGCTTTCGAGCCTGAGGCCGGCGAAGCCGGCGCCGCACACAACCATTTTTGCAGGGAATGAAACATCATGGCCGCCCGCTATTCCGCCTCGGAACTGGAACAAATCGAGAACTGGCTGATGAGCGGACTGTCGGCCGCGAAGATCGCCACCCGGTTGACCGCGCTGCGCGGCCGCCCGGCCTCGCGTGCAGCCATCATCGGCATCGTCCACCGCACCGCCCGTTTGCGCACCATCGGCCTTGCCAGATCCAAGGGCTGGTGTGGCGGACGGCATGGAAAATCGGCGCCAGAGCCGTCGAACCCCGCCGGCCAAGCAGGGGCGGTACCGGCCGAGCATCACTGCCGCCCGGCAAGGCTGTCGGCCAGGCTGGCGCCGCCGGCCTGGCAGCCGGGTCCGACTCGGATCACCGGGTCCGATGGCGCGCCGCTCGAAATGCCGGCGCCGCGCCCGATCGCCGCCGGCGGTCGCCAGCCGCATTTCGCCGCCATGCGCTTCATCGATTGCCTGTTCGAGCGCTGCCGCGCGCCGCTCGACACGACGCTGCAGGAGGATGCGGAAAACGACGCCCCCGGCAGCCGGCCAGGTTTGGACATGCTGTGCTGCGGAATGCGCACGAACCCATCGAAAAGCTATTGCGCCTATCACGCTGCGCGCTTCCTGCGCACGCTGCCGGCCGAAGCGATTTGAGCCCGCTGCAATGAGGCTGGAAGTTCGCCAGAGCCCGACGACCAAAACCCAGGAGGACCGAGCCGATGAGCACCAAAACCGCCCAAAAGGCCAAAGCCAGGCCACCGAGATTGCCGAAAGGCGAGGCCGAGCAGGTGCGCATCCGCAAGGAGATCGGCCATGATTTCGCACTGAAGGACGACCGGTTCGGCCGCAAGCGGCTGGCGAAGGGGACGCAGGAGGGAGCGCGCCTCTATGAGGTCTCCAATGACGGCCACACAGCGACCGGCGGCATCGTGCGGGTGCGCAACGTCGACCCGCTGAGCGGCCTCACCTCGCTGTCGCGCCAGCAGCGCGAGGCGGGCATGCGCTACCGCCAGGACTTCCGCAACTCGTCGGAGGCAACCGCCAAGCCGATGGCTTGGGCCGAGCGCGTCGACGGCGGCCGCACCGGCAGCGGCGTCGCAGAACACATCCTGTCCGCCGGCCGCGACCATGCCGAGGCCACCAGGGCGCTTGCCCATTGGGAGATCGCCGGCATCGTGCAAAAGGTCTGCTGTGCCGACGCAACGGTCAAGAGCCTGGCCGAACAGGCCGGCGAGCCGCGCGACGTGGTGGTGAAACTACTCAAAATCGGGCTCGACATATTGGCCGTGCATTACGGCATGATGCTGATGCGCAAGCCGAGGTGAGGAGCCCGCCGATCCGGCCGGCTCTACCGGCCGGATCGATCCGTCAACGACGGCAGACACGGATTCTTTCGATAACCCGGTGGTGATGACGCCAGTGCTTGACGACTTCGGTGTGGCAGCGCCGGTGGTACCGATAGCGCGGCCTGTAGTCCTCGTCGTAGACATCATAGCGGTAACGGGGGACGTACTCATCGTCGTAATCGGAATACCGATGGTGGCGATAATAATAGTCGTCGTCATAGCCGTTGCCGATGCCGATCGTGACGCTGCCGCCGGCATTCGCCGGGCCGATCACGGAAGCCGCCGAGGCGATGGCGATCACCGAGGCAAGCAGGAGCTTCTTCATAGCTACCTCCTTCTTTAACGTCCCTCTAATAGAAAAACCCCCGAGGGGCAGCCTCGTTCCATAGATTGGCAAGATGTAACGAACGGACGAGCCCGAAGTTTAGGCGCCTGCTGGCGCGAAAACACCGCTTGCTGCGCCGGGGTCGGATCGTCGACGCAGCGTGGCTGCTCCTCTCATCAAACAGCGGCAATCGCGCGTCAGTCCCGTCTTTTGCCGACGTCTGCCTACAGAACATGGCCCAATTCCAGCAAAACGAACGCGGTCGCACCCAGCACAGCGAGGGCGTAGGCCGCATAAAGAACAAGCAGCATTACCTCAAAGTCCCGGGCGAAGCTTGCGGCAATCCTGGTCTCCTTAGGCTCCGCTTTCTCGATGCGGTCGGTTTCCAGCTGCTCCGTTGCCACGACGAGGCAGACAATCCTGTCGTTGTCGGCCGCCTGTAATATCCGTTCCGTCAAATCGACTGCAATCACTGGATCATCGGCCAACTGATCCCGCGATAGCCGGCTTTCAGTGACGGTCTGGATTTCACGCTTTCTCACGCACGCATAATTGCGTCGACTAAATTAGGTTCCACTAAAATACATGGAATGCATCGACCCGATCACGACGTGGTGAGGCGTGAGCCCAGCTGGGCGGGGAACCCCCGCCCGAGGTCCGCATTTGTCGACTGTCGGGGCGAATCGCGATCCGCATCCTCCGATCAAAGGGCGCGGGCTTCTTCATAGGCTGCTACGGTGCGCCATTGCTGGTAGGTCGCAATGCCAAAGCAGCCAAACTCTCATATCGCGAACGCAGCGCCGACGTCTTCGGTGCCGACCGGTTATGACGAGGATCGCATGCTTACTTATATCCGGCTGCTCGACGCGTCGGCTGAAGGGACCGATTGGCGTGAGGTCGCCCGCATCGTCCTGCACATTGATCCGGAGCAGGAGCCAGACAGGGCTTTCCGGGCGTGGGCGACACATCTGGCGCGTGCACGATGGATGACCAGGAAGCGGAACGAGCTGCGCCAATTGCATGATGAGTGGTGGGGATGAGCACCATCTAAGCGGAACTGCCGTCTGGTCTGGCCGTTGAGGGAGGAGGCCAACATGGAAAAGCGACCAATGACTTCTTGGCGAGCCAATACTTTCGAGCTGTGCTGCCTTCTTGCAGTTCCGCTCTCGCTTATCCTTACAGTTTTACTGGCTGGTCTTATCCTTAGCTGACCCCCTGCATGGTTGCTTGGCGAGGGGCTGGGTCGTGATCCGACAAGATCCGGAACCGTTACTTTACAGCCGCCGCCATCACATCCGAAAACAGCGCCCGCTCCACTGCCGGTTCCAGCGTTTCGGCGAAGGGCGTCGCCAAGTGGTGGCGGTCGCGGAAGGCTAGTTTGCCATCGATGAAGACATGGCAGGTGGTCTGGTCGCAAAAGCGGTCGGTCATGTCGATGTAAGCAGCGTTCGGTGTCGAGCGCACGATATCGCGCTCGATGGTGGCGATGTCGTCGTTTGCCGCCATGATTCTCGGCGTGTCGCATGTCGCGGGCGTCTGGCCCCGCCACAGCGCGCGCGCCACGCATTTGTCGGCGTAGCTTGCATTGTAGGGAACGTCCCTGATGACCGCGACCTTGATGCCGGCCTGGCTGAAGGCTTGAAGCGTCCAGTTGAGGCCCGTCCGCCACTGCGCTTGCCAATCGGCGTGCTTCAACTCCTCGGGCGATTCTTTCATCACATTGCCGATCGAGAACTCCGAGATCACCACCAGTTGCGGGTGGAGCGCGATGATGTCCTTGACCGACTGCTCGCGCCATTGATCGCATTCGGTGTAGTCGCGCTTCAGCCGCCAGTTCCAGGTCGTCACCCGCGAAGCCCGGCAGGAAGATTTGAGAAAGGTGACGACGCGAAAATTGTTCTTCTCGGCCGCCTTGATCAGCGGCGTCGACCAATGGTCGGCATGCGAGTCGCCGAACAGCACGACCGAGCGCTGGGCATCCTTGCGGCCGAACATGCAGGGCTTAGGCTTGACGGTCTCGAAATCGAGCACGCAGCCGCCATTGCTCGCGCGCACGGTGGAGAGCTGGGCGGCGCTGTCGGCGATGACGTGCTGTTCGGGGCTGAGATTGTGCTCGGCAAAGCGCGCATTGCCATAGGCCGCGACCACGCCGGCGCCGGTCAGCGCGACGGCGGGCACCAGCGCCCGCGCTGCTCCGGCCATCAGCCAGCCGTTGCGGCGGATCGGGTTCTCGATGAAATGATAGGTGAACATCGATAGAAGCAGCGTCAGCGCCGCGCAGGCAAGGCGGTCCAGGATGGACAGGCTGGGAACCACCATCGCCGCATAGACGATGACCGGCCAGTGCCAGAGATAGAGCGAATAGGACAGCCCGCCCAACCATTGCATGGGCGGCAGCGCCAGCACGGCGCTCGGCAGATTGCGGCCGCCGCTGCCGCTGAGCAGCAGCAGCACGGTGCCGGCAACAGGCGCCAGCGCATTCACCCCGGGAAACGGCGAGTCTTCGTCCAGCATCAGATAGGCCCAGGCGATCAGCGCCAGACCGAGGCATGCCTGGAGCGTGGCCAGCAGCGGCCGGTCGCGCCAGATCTTTGCCGGCGCCATGGTCGCGAGGCCGCCGGCGGCGAATTCCCAGGCCCTGAGCGGCGAGAAATAGAAGGCCCAGGGCTGCGACACTTCCGTCAGCCAGGCGCAGGCGGCGAAGGAGGCCGCGCCGGCGACGCCGATGACGATTATAGCGGCGCGCTTGCCGGGACGCAGCCAAGCGGCGGCAAGAAGCAGCGCCGGCCATGCCAAATAGAACTGTTCCTCGACCGAGAGCGACCAGAAGTGGATGAACGGGTTGTTGGTGGCGTCGGCGGCGAAATAGTCGAACGACCAGCGGATCAGCCAAAGGTTGATCATGTAGGCGGAGGCGAACATGGCGCCTTTCGAATAAAGCGCCTGCTCCTCCGGCGACAGGATGAAATAACCAGCAAACAGCGTGGCGAGGATGACGAACAGTGCCGCCGGCAACAGGCGCCGGGCGCGCCGGGCGTAGAAGCGCCAGAGGTTCAGCCGCCCGGTCTCGGTGATTTCCGTAACCAGGTGACGGGTGATCAGATAGCCGGAGATGACGAAGAAGATGTCGACGCCGGCAAAGCCGCCGGGCAGGCCGGACAGACCAAAATGGAAGGCGATGACACCCGCCACCGCCAGCGCGCGCAGCCCTTCGATGTCAGGCCGAAATGATGCCGACACAATCACCTCATGCAAGGAATGCCCACCTCGCAGAGGCTCGACCCGATGCGACGATATTGCAATGCAACAAATCTAACGCAGTGCAACATAGGGGGAGGGCGCGGCTCCTCCAGTTCCTCGCGTGGGCGATTCACTCACATGAGCGATTCGAGAGCGACTGATATGGAAGCGAAGCGAACGGTGCCGAGGCGATCACGCCTTTTTCAAAAACTCGGTCTTCAGCACCAGGCCCTTCACCTGCCTGGTGCTGCATTCGATCTCGCCGGGATTGCCGGTGAGGCGAATATTCTTCACCAGCGTGCCGCGCTTGATCGTCTCCGACGTGCCTTTGACCTTGAGATCCTTGATCAGGGTCACCGAGTCGCCCTCGTGCAGCGCCGTGCCATTGCTGTCTCTTATGATCGCGTCGGTCATGGCAGGTCTTTCGTGGGACTCCGGTGCGGAGGTGGTTGGCTCATTACCCGGCCTATCCCACGGTTGGCGGCGAGGTCAAGCGTGCCGGGGGCAGCGTGCCGGTAATCAAGCGTGCCGGCCGCTAATGCCAGGCGGACGGCCGACCGGAAAACCCGGATTATGAGCAGACTGGGACCCCCTGGGCGGTAGTGGCATTGCCGCTTCGCGACATGCGCTCCGGCCAAGCCATGCCAATGGCGCCACGGCAATCGAAGTCGTGGCCTTTTACGCGGATATTCCGGCACGAGTTCAAATAGATGAGCGCCCGCCCGTGCGGAAGGAAGGTCGCACAGTGACAGACCTGCCCGCCCTTTCGCTTGGTGCGTTATTTCAATTGGCAACGATCACTTGTTGGCGCCACCGAGCTGGTTGGCCATCTTGCAGAAGTCGGCATGCATCGTGGCAATGCCTGCGTCGCTGCATTCCTTCAACATCATGGCCCGGTCGCTCGTGGACATGGCCATCCATGCCGCCTTGAATTCGGCTTCCGACTTCATGGTCTTCATGCCGGCGTCGGTGAAGAAGGGGTTCATTTTCTGCGGATCGTCGAGCGCCGAAGTGCCAGTGGCACCGGCGGCAAGCGCTGCGCCGGTCATCATCGAAAGCGCCATCGCGCCCATGCAAAGCGTCTTGATGTTCATGATCATTCCTCCTGAGCTGCTGCTTTGAGGTTGTCCATCAGCGATCTACGAAGGAACGGTGTTTTGATCCAAAAGTTCCACGTTCTGGCGCAGACATGGAACAGGATTGCCCGTGACGTCATTAATGCAAAAAATTCTACCATGACTGAATTTGCGGCGCTGCCGACCAGGGCAATCGGCGTCCAGCTGGGTGAGACGCTGCGAAGTTGCACGCCGGCTCAATATGCCCGATCATGGCGACGGCGGGGCGGAGGTATCAAGTGGTGGCAAATCGTCGAAACGACGCGCACCTGTCGGAGCCCCGGCGGGCGGGTATTGTTTCCGCGGCCAGGGCGCTTCCGCGCACATCGTTGCCCAGCGTAGCGTCGGTCGTGACGGCCGTCGCGGCGCTCTATTTCGGGCGCGAGGTCTTTCTGCCGATCGCAATCGCGCTGCTGCTTACCTTTGCGCTCGTGCCGATGGTGTCGGCACTCAAGCGAGCCGGCATTCCGCGTCTTCCTGCCGTGATCGCCAGTGTGCTCGGCGCATTCACGGTGCTGGCTCTGTTCTCCTTCATCGTCGCCACACAGGTCAGTGAACTGGCGCAGAACATTCCGCTTTACCAGGCGAATATCCTGACCAAGGTCCGGTCGCTCAAGGAAACCGGCGTCGGCGGCGGCATCGTTTCCAGATTGAGCCGGGTGATCGAACGCGTCGGCCAGGAGCTCGACAGACCCGAACCCGCACAACCCGCCGCCGATCAGCCTCCGCGGGAACCGATCCCGGTCGAAATCGTCGCGCGCGAACGACCGCTCGAGGTTCTCCAGAATCTGATCGGCCCGCTGCTGAGCCCGCTGGCATCGGCCGGACTGATCGTCGTGGTCGTCATATTCATGCTGCTCGAGCGGGAGGACCTGCGCGATCGTTTCATACGCCTCGTCGGCTACGGCGATCTGCACCGAACCACCGAGGCGCTGCAGGATGCCGGCAAGCGCGTCGGCCGCTATCTGCTCATGCAACTGGTCGTGAACATCGTCTATGCCGTCCCGATTGCCATCGGACTTTGGCTGCTGGGCATACCCAATCCATTGCTGTGGGGCTTGCTGGCGCTGGCGCTGCGCTTCGTTCCCTATATCGGCCCGGTCATCGCGACGTTGTTGCCTCTGTTCCTGGCGCTGGCCGTGGCGCCCGGCTGGTCGCTCGTGCTATGGACCGCAGGGCTTTTCGTCGTGGTGGAACTGATCACCGGCAACGTGATCGAACCTTGGCTCTACGGCTCGCGCACCGGGCTGTCGCCATTGGCCATCATCGTTGCGGCGATCTTCTGGACCTGGCTTTGGGGGCCATTGGGCCTGGTTCTGTCGACGCCGCTCACGGTCTGCCTCGTCGTGCTCGGCCGGCATGTGCCGCAGTTCGAATTCCTCGACGTTCTGTTCGGCAACGAACCCGTGCTCGAACCGCACGCCCGGCTTTACCAGCGGCTGTTGGCCGGCGATCCCGAGGAAGCGACGGACCATGCCGAGGAGATGCTGGAGGAAGAATATCTGGTCGAGTTCTACGACAAGGTTGCGATTCCCGCACTTCTGCTCGGCGAGCAGGACCGGGTGCGTGGTGTGTTGAGCGATGAGCAAAGACAGCAGGTCGCGGGCAGCGCGCTGACGATGGTGGCGAACCTCGACGACAGCGCGCAGGAGGAGGCGGAAGCGGACGACACGGCCGCGGCCGAGGACAACGGCTCACGCGAGGACAAGCACGTTCAGGGGGAGGTTCAGGGCGAGGAAGACACCGAACTGCCGGGTGGCACGGGCATGTCGGTGCTGTGCGGCGGAGGGCGCGGCGAACTCGACGACGCGGCTGCCGCCATGCTGGCGCAGGTGCTCGAAGTCCAGGGCGCTACGGTGTTGAGAGCGAGCTTCGCCGAGATGGAACCGGGGAGCATTCGCCGCCTTGAGCTCGACGCCGTCGATACTGTCGTCGTCGGATTTTTGAACCGGGATTCCGTCAAGCACGGGCGGTTCCTGGTCCGTCGGCTGAAACGCGCCAAACCAAGGTTGCGAGTGGGCATCGTGTTGTGGTCGGAAGCCGACAGCGACAACCAGGAGGCAGATGCCAGATTGGCCAACGAGATCAACGCCGATTTCGTCGCACATGGCATGGTAGGCGCGGTGCTCGGTGCGTTGTCCAGCGCTCCGCCGGTGGCGCTGAAGACCACCGCCAAACGCCGCATGCGCCGCCTGACGCCGGCGCGCAAGAAAGAGCCGCTCGCCGCGGCAAAATGAGCGCGGCGAAGACCGCGGCAGGTCGGGTTATTACCGCTTTCGCGAAAGTGGTAATAACGAAACGGATCAGGTTATCTTCGCAAGATCGCGCTGAACCGTCCGCCGCGGCAAACGGCGCCAACCTTCATACAGTCCAGAAATAGCGCACCGTATGGAAGAAGACCGGGGCGGCGAAGACCAGGCTGTCGGCACGGTCCATCATGCCGCCATGGCCTTCGATCAGATGGCCCCAGTCCTTGACGCCTTGATCGCGCTTGATGGCGGAGGCGACCAGCCCGCCAAGGAAGCCCATCAGGCAGGCGATGAAGGCGACGCCGGCTGCCTGCAGCGGCGAGAACGGCGTCAGGAACGACAGCAGCGCGCCGAGCAGGCTCGATGCCGCCAGCCCGCCGACCAGCCCCTCCCAAGTCTTCGACGGCGAGACCGTCGGCGCCAGGAGATGCCGGCCGAACAGCTTGCCGAAAATATATTGCAGCACGTCGCTGCCTTGCACGGTGATGATCAGGAAAGCGATCAGCAACAGGTTGCGGCCTTCGAAGCCTGGCACCTCGAGCGTCAGCAGCGCCGGCACGTGGCTGACGCAGTAGACCGAAATCATGACCGCCCATTGCTGCGCCGAGACGCGCTCGAGAAAGCGTTCGGTGTCGCCGTGCAGCGCGGTGATCGCCGGCATCAGCAGGAAGCAGTAGACCGGGATGAAGATGGTGAACAGGCCGTACCAGGCGGTCCACACCAACCAGTACTGGAACGGGATGACGATGCCGAACATGCCGAGCAGCACCCAGTGGTCGCTGCGGCGGCTGTGCGTCAGCGTCACGAATTCGCGCAACGCGGCGAACGAAATCAGCGCGAACAGGATGGTCATGCCGGGGCGGCCGAAGAAGAAGGCAACGGTGATCGCCACCACCATCACCCACCAGGCATTGATGCGCTGGGTGAGGTTGACCAGCGTCGGCGACAACGGCTTTGGCGCGCGCCATGACAAGACGCCGGCGACGACGCTGGCACTGATCAGCACCGCCAGCAGGCCGACAATCAGAATGAGGGTTTCGTGCATCATCGGCAGCATTTTGCCTTGGTCCTCAATCGTCTCGCTGCGGCCGGGGGTTGAGCGCCAGCAGCGTTTCGCGGGCGCGGTCAAGAAAGGCGCGGCGTTCCTCACCCGGTTGAATGGCGATCGGCGCGCCGAAGACGACACGGCAAAGCAGCGGCACCGGCACGAATTGCCCCTTGGGCAGCACCCGCGACATGTTCTCGATCCAGCACGGGATGAGTTCGACATCGGGCCGCGCCATCGAAAGATTGTAGAGGCCGGAGCGGAACGGCAGGAGCGGTTCGTCGGTCATGTTGCGCGTGCCTTCGGGAAACAGGATCAGCGAATGGCCCTGGTCGAGCACCGACAGCATGATCGAGATCGGGTGCTGCGTTTCATCCGTCCACTGCCGGTGGATCAGCACGGAAGACAGCATGTCCTCGGCAATGAAACGGCGCAGCCGCGTCTTGCTCCAATAATCGGCGGCCGCCACCGCATGGGTACGGGCGCGCTCCTTCTCGCTGAGGCAGGCCGACAGCAGGATGAAATCGCCGTGGCTGGCATGGTTGGCGAAGTAGATACGCTGCCGGTCCGATGGCTGGCTGCCGTTCCAGATCGGCCGCACTCCGGTGACCACCCAGGCCAGTGCCGACAGGCCGACCGAGGTCACCGTCTGCAGCAGGGTATAGGTGCTGACGCGAAGCTTTGTCATGGACGGGCTCAAAAGAATGCCGCGACGACCGAGGCCGCCGCGAACAGGCTGAAGGCGATACGCTGCTTGGCGAGCAGACGGCGCGTGCCGGCCATCCGCTGGTCGAGCGAGCGGCCACCGGCCGCCGTGGGTTTCAGCCGCATGCGCGCCAGCACGTCGTCGATCGCCGCAGCGCCGCCTGCTTCGCTGGCGTGGCTGGCCATCAGCCGGAACAGCAGCGCGTCGAACAAAAGCAGGGCCGAGAGAATAATTGTGGCTATGGCACCCGCGGCGGCGATCAGCCAGGCCGCCGCGGATAGCGACGATGTTTGCGGCGCAGCCGCCAGGCCGATGACCGGCGCCGCCAGCAAGGCAGCAGCAATCAACAGCAGCGGCCACGCCACCTGCACCATCAGTCCGGCGGCGAACGTCTCGGCCTTATCTCGAAAGGCGGTCATGTCGCCGCGTCCATGCCAAGATGCACAGGCCGGCCCGCGGCGGCGAGCTGGCCTCGCGCCTGATCCGGCGTGGCGGCCCGGCCGCTGGCGACCAGCCATTCGGCGACGACGGCGGCGCTGCGTTGGAAGCCGAGCGCACAGCAGACCAGCACCGTGCCCTGGCTCTGCGCCGTCTCGATCGCCGCCACCGCTTGCGCACGCGCCTCGCGAGACGGCGGCAAAAGGTCGACCATGGGCAGGCTCAACCAGCGGATCGAGGCGCCACGCGGCCTTTCCAATTCGCCGGCAAGGTCGATCACCGTGCCGAAGGCGTCGGCCTCGGCGGCGGTCGGAAAACGGCCAAGGGAAACACCGTCGGCGATGACGATCTGCGCCGGAAGCTTTCGCGTCCATGCCCACACATTGACCTTGGCGGCAACCCGGTAGGGCCACAGCAGAAGACGGCTGGCCAGCGACACGCGGCCATCGGCTGTTTTCTGGAACACCTTGGCGCCGGCGCCGGCATAGGCGAAAGCGACTATGGCCAGCGCCAGTGCCGGCCACAACAGGATGAGCCACAGCGCCGAGGCCAATGCGCCGGCAGCAGCGCCGGCCAGCGCAAAGGCTGCGCCAAGCGCATAGAACAGCGCCAGAAGCCGCGCTTTCGGGGCCGCGGTCAGGCGGAAGCCGGCGAAAGGCAAGGCGCCGTCGCGCGGAAACAGCCACAGCGCGAAAAGGCCGAGCAGCGCGCCGGTCGGAATGTCGATGAAATGGTGCTGCCACGTCGTCAGCACCGAGGCGCCGATCAGGAAACACCAGGCATGCCAGGCGACGCCGGCGATGCCGGTCAATCTGTGACGCCAATGGTCCCAGATGATGACCAGCAGCGCGATATGCAGCGACGGCGCCTGGTTGAAGGGTTTGTCGAAGCCGCCGAGCACGGCGAACATGAAGCCGGGCAGGCCGCTCGTCTGCGGGCGCACGAACGTCGCAGTCAGCGGGAACAGGATGAAGCAGGCGACGGCGACGATCTGTGCCGTCAGATAGCGGCCGGCGAGGCGGTCGACGCCGCTCTTCGAATTGTTCAACAGCAACGACAAGCCATAGAACAGGTTGATCGACCAGTAGGGCACGATCGTCCAGGCAAGGAACGGGATGCCATGCTCCCAGCCGAACACGATGCTGCCGATATCGTCGCGCCGCGACGCCAGCCAATTGGCGAAGCCGTAGGTGGCGTAGAAGAACGGCGCCAGAAATGACAGCCACAGCGCGGCGCGCAGGACTATTCCGGCATACGGCTCGTGCGGCAAGGCCGGCAGGGCAGGGGCATCGCGAGGAACGGCAGAAGCAGGCAAGTACATGCTCAGACGCGCCGCGCGACCGAAACGGTGAAGATGCCCCACTGGTCGATGCGCTGGTCGAGTTTCTCGAAACCGGCGGCCGCCACCAGTTGGTCCATCTCGGCCTGCGTGCGGCGGCGCATCACCCAGGCCTGGCCGCCGCGGTGCGAGGTCAGGCTGCGCGCGATCATCTCGAGCTGCGGATGCCAAGGCTGGTTGGTGTAGACGAGCAGGCTTCCGGGCTGCATGGCGCTGGCCAGTCCACCGAGCGAGCGGGCGATCATGGCATTGTCGGAAAACAATTCGTAGAGCCCCGAGACGATGGCGAGATCCGGCGCCGGGTCGAGCCCGGCCAGCATCGTGGCGTCGAAGGCGTCACCTTGATGGAACGAGACGGTCGCCGGCAGCTTGCGCTCGGCGATCAGCTTGCGGCCGAGCGAGACGTTGAGCTCGGAGAAATCCTGCAGCCGCACGCTTGCCGGCGGCGCGGCGCCTTTCTGCACGGCATCGAGCACATAGCGGCCATGGCCGGCGGCGATATCGACGATATGGACCGGCCGGCCGGCGGCCTTGAGCGAGGCGGCGGCGCTGCCGATCAGCTCTTCCAGATGCAGCTTGCGCTGGCGGATGCCGCGCCAGCCGATGGCATCGAGAAAGGTGCGGTCGATCATGCGGCCAATGGGGCTGTTGCCGCGCGCCTCGTACTCATAGACATAGTCGAGCGTCGAGCCGGAATCGAAGCCGGTGGCAATCCCCGTCTTCATGCCGGATGACAGCCAGGCCCCCATGCGGATCGAGGCGCGGCTGATTGCCCAGTAGAGCCCCCTGGGAGACAGCAGCGGCAGCGGCGAGGCCAGCCGGTCGGCCTCGTCGCGTGTGTAGCCGGCACGGTCGGCCTCGGTCAGGTCGACCGGCTTTTCCGGCGCTGTGAACTGCCTTTCGAGGAAAGGCCTGATCAGGTCGAGTGCCTTGTGGCGGTCGCGCTCGCCCAGCGTGTCGTGAAAGAAGCCGGGCAAAATATGCCGCTCCTTCGCCGGGCTCGCCAGATTGACGAAAAATTCGTGCTGCGGTCCATGCCGCACCACCCAGTCGCTGCCGGAGATCAGAAGCTGTGTCGGCACGGTGATGGCGCGGCCGTCGGCGACGATGCGCGCGGCATGGTCGTAGAGCTCGACCAGGATGTTGGAGGCGATCGGCCGGGTGATCAGCGGGTCGGCGTCGAAGGAGGCGATGCGCTCGGGGTCATGCGTCAGGAATTTCGCCTTGACGTAGGAATTGACGAAGAAGCGGCCCTTCAGCTTCTGCCACAACGCAATGCCTTGCTTGGCGAAGGGCACGTAGAGCTTGACCGAGAAGGCCGGCGAGGCCAGCACCAGGGCGCGAATGTCGGGCGCGTAATCGTGCACCCAGGCGGCGGCAAGCACGGCGCCGAAGGATTGCGCGATCAGCGCGATGTCGCGCCGGGCAAAGCCGTCGCTGCCAATCTCGCGCACGAAACAATCGATGTCGCGCACCAGCGCCGCAAACGACGGCGCATAGCCGCGTTCGCCGGCGGAGCGGCCATTGCCGCGCGCATCCCAGGCATAGAAGGCGTGGTCGGGCATCTCGAACTCGTCGACCAGATGCGCCATGCGGCCGCCATGCTCGTGGCCGCGGTGGAACAGCAGGATGGCGCCCTTGCGGTTTTCCGACAGAGCCGGCCAATAGCGATAGAAGATCTCGGTGCCGTCATGGCTCTTGAAGCTGCGCTCCTGCGCCACCCGCTCGATATTGGCTGAAGCCACTGCGGCAACCGTCTGTTGGTGAAGCATGTTGTTCTCCCTGGCGAGACCGGAATTCAGCTGCCGCTCCCGTTAAGGCCGCTGCGTATCCGATTGATGGCGGTCGCCAGCGAGAGTGTAGCCATGGCCGGAAACACGAGCGGCGTGAGCGCCGGGAGCCACAGGCCGGACGCGACAAGCACGGCGAGGATGCCGAGCGCCAGCGCCCGGTCGCTTTTGCCGAACGGGCCGGCATAGCTGCGCCCCGCTCCGGCCGCGATGCCGAGCACGCCGGCGAATTCCGCAATCACCGCCGCGATAGCGAATGCAACGACGCCCCAGACAGGAAAAATGACGGCAAAGGCCAGGATCAAAGCGAGATCGGAGATAACATCGCAGAGCTCGTTGAGATACATGCCGAGCTTCGAGGCCTGGCCATGTTCCCTCGCGAGCATACCGTCGATCGCATTCAGCGCCATTCGCGTAAACAGCACGAGCGGCATCAGCAGAAAGACCACGCGGTGGCCGGCAAGGGCTGCCACCACAAGGCCGGTGGCGAGCGAGAGGGCAGCGGCCAGCAACGTGATCTGGTTGGCGGTGACGCCGGCTCTGGCCAGTCCGTCGGCAAGCGGCCGCAACCTGGCCTGGAAGGCCGGTTTCAGCGCATAAAGCGTCGGCATGTGCGAACCCCCCGGCCGCGGTGCAAAGTGATGTTGGCGAGGATGGTCAATTGGCGCGCAAGGCGCAAGGGCGGCGCCCATCACTTTCCGCAAACTTGCCGGACGGCTATGTCCTCGCTTTGACCGTGTCGCCCGGGAACAGGGCGGGCAAACTTTGTTCGGCCGCCGCCCAGGCGCGACTATGGTAACGCCGCAGGATGAGAATGCATGCGGCGAAGACCAGCAGCCCGCAAATCACGCCGGGCGTCATGCCCCCGCCAAACGCAGACTTTACAACGATGCCGGTGAAGACGCCGGCAATGGCGCCATTGATCGTGCCCACCATCCCCGCGGTGGTCATGAAATATTGCAGCGGCGAGGGTCTGAGACCTTTGTCGACCAGCACCGCCGAGGGGTCGTCATGCGTGGAATTGACGAGGTATCTTTGCAGGACGGGCGCCAGTTCGACGAAATAGTGGCGGATCCTGGCCATGCCGCGGGCATGCACCATGTCCTCGATGGCAACCTGCACCGCGCGCACGAAGGTGACCAGTCCGATGAAGAAAAGGCAAGGCAGCAAGATCAGGCTGAACAACACGAACGGCCTGCCCATCTCCGTGACCTGCGCGACGAAGGACAAGGCAATCGTTGCGCTCGAGACCGAGGTCAGGAACAGATCGGCTCTCTGGTTCGCTTCCTGAATGGTCGCGGCGCGAGCGTTTTGCAGGACGAAATGCTCGGTCGTCAGGCACTGCAGGGCGTGCTGCGCCTGGTCAGGCGGAACCGGAGCGTCGGGAGAACGGGTCATCGACATTTGCCCGCTTCTGCCCGCCGGAACCGGCAGGCAGAAGGGGTGTCGTCCTACGAGCCGTCAGGACTTGCCGTCGCCGCCGCTGATGGCGATACGCTTGGCCTTGGCCTGGGCGCGCTCCGTCTTGGGCAGCGTCACGCTGAGCACACCGTTCCGGAACGCGGCGTTCACCTTGTCTTCGTCGACTTCGTAGCCGAGCGGGATACGCCGCTCGAAACGGCCATAGAAGCGTTCGGAGAACTGCCTGTCCTTGTCCTCGGTCTCTTCGCGCTTCTCGCCGCGCAGCGTCAGCACGCCGTCATCGAGCAGCAGCTCGACGTCCTTCGCGTCCATGCCGGGGATCTCGGCGGTGACGCGGATCTCCTTTTCGCCATCGGCGATGTCGATACTGGGCCAGCTGACGCGGGCAGCGGAGAAGCCACCGAGCGACGGCAGCCGCGTGTCGAAGCCGCGGAACGCCTCGTCGAACAAGCGGTTCATTTCGCGATGCAGCGTCAGGAAGGGATCGCGATCGCCGTTGCGGAACAGGCTGGGGGCCTGATTGTTCTCCCGGCCCCAGGGAATGAGATCACGAATAGCCATTGCATAGTCTCCTTTCTCGACTGGTGCATTCAGGCAGCCTGCTTGTTTGCTTCGACCTGCGCGACCTTCGGCCCGGTCTTCGGCGAGGCGACATCGGTCGCGATGGCGATGCGCCGAGGCTTCACCTCCTCGGGCACCTCACGTACCAGATCGATGCTGAGCAGGCCGTTGTCGAGCGAGGCGCCTGCGACCTTGACGTGATCGGCAAGCTCGAAACGGCGGGTAAAGGGCCGTGCGGCGAGGCCACGATGCAGATACTCCGCGTTATCCGGCTCCTTGTGCTGGCCGGAGACAATCAGGAGGTTGGGTTCATGGGTGATTTCGAGGTCGTCCTCGGAAAAGCCAGCGACGGCGATGGTGACGCGGTAGTTGTTCTCGCCGCTGCGCGCGATGTCATAGGGCGGCCAGGCGTCGAAAGCCTGCGGAGCATTTTCCAGCAGGTTGAAGACGCGGTCGAAGCCGATGCTCGACCGATAGAGCGGGGACAAGTCGAATGCGGTTCTCATAGCTACATCCTCCATCGAGCAACATAGATACGAGGAGCGCCAAAGAGCTGGCGCTCCCTGGTTTCGCCGGCCCCATTTCGGCGACCGGTGCCTTCGATCTGGTTATTGTCCGCCGCAAGTCAAGACCCGGTGGCTTTCGCTTTGCCGGTTTTTCGGGCCGGTTTTCGGTCGGCTCGGCGAGGCTGCCAATCCCCCTTTTTGTTTGCGGCGAGATGTCCGGCAGGAGATTGCCTGTTTGGTTTCAATTGCCAACGCTGACTTCCCCGGCCGGTTATTGTCTGCAGCAGGTCAAGACCCAGATTTCTTGTGTTGCCGGGCCCGTTCCCGGCACTCGCAGATGGAGCTGACCATGACACGCGACGAGATCATTTCTGTGTTGGGCCCGGTCGACGAAGCCGTGATCGCCGACATTGCGGCGACGGACGGGACGGTCCAGGAATTGCGCGAGGCCCTGGCCTGGATCGCCGCCGACGAGGCGTTGGTGAACGAGGGCCGACCGCTGCCGACGGCAAGAGTAGCGACGCTGATCGAACTGCTTCAAGGGCCCGACGAGGAGGAATAACCGGCTATTGCCGCGATGCTCTTGAACCGCGCAGAGAGACGAACCATGTCCTTCAGCGGCGCCGGCCGGCCGCCGGTGCCTGCCAGCATAACGTTGCTTGCTCAAACAAGAAGACGATCAGAAAACAAGGAGGAAGTGATGGACGACGTCCGCTTTGCCGAGCCAATCACGTTGAAATTCCAATCCAGCGAGCGCAAGGTCGCCAGCAGTTGGGAAGCCATCGAATGCATGCGCCAGCAGTGGCCGGACCGTGCACGCGGCCGGAGCTGGCGCGCCGCCTATCGGACCTGCCTCGACGCGCTCGACGGCTGGCGCACCGCGCGTGATGCGCGCAAGCCCTTTGTCAGGGCGGCGCGCAAGGCTGGATTGCTCGCATCGGCCCGCAAGCCTGTCGACCACGCCGGCTAGTCCGGACGCCCTCCGATATTGTGAGATCCAAAACAAGTGGGGAGAGGCAACTGCCTTTCTCCACCTCGAGAGACTTTGTTTGCTGTCTGGCGGCAGGTCGGCTTGCTCCTCAGTGGACGGTGATAATGCCGTTTACGGCCCGCCATTCGGACGGTTGGATCAGACGGTGATGAGCCACGCGCACCGAATGCAGCGGGCCTTCGATCTCGCGCTCCCAGAAATCGAGGAAATGCTTCAGCGTCGGGAAATCAGGGGCGATATCGTATTCCTGCCAGATGTAGAGCTGCAGCAGACTCCGATGATCGGGCAGGCGGTAGTGGATCTCCGCCGTGGTGAGGCCAAACCCTTGCATCTGGAGCTGAAAGTCCCTGCTGGTCATGCAATCCTTCCTTTCCCAATGAACCTCCGTCTGCAAAACGCCTCGCCTTCCACATAGGTTCCAGCCGCCGCAAGCGGCTCAGGAGACGGACAGATTTGGAAATCCGGCCGGGTCATCGCGCCGGAAACGGCGAATGTGCGAACAATTACAGCGTATTGGCACTCTCAGGTGTCGAGTGCTAAAATTTTTGCGTGATCCTCTTGAAAGCTGAAAAAAGCGCGACTAGTTCGTATGCGCGCGATGCCTGATGAAGGGGTCGCGCACCCCGTGCCGGGCCGATATTGCCGGTCCGGTCAGGAGGATGTTCGAAAATCTGTTTGTCCAGAGAGGAGAACAACATGGCGTTCCGTCCATTGCATGACCGCATCCTGGTCCGCCGCATCGAGGTCGACGAAAAGACCGCGGGCGGCATCATCATCCCCGACACCGCCAAGGAGAAGCCGCAGGAGGGCGAGGTCATCGCCGCCGGCCCCGGCGCGCGCGACGACAGCGGCCAGTTGCAGCCGCTCGACGTCAAGGTCGGCGACCGCATTCTGTTCGGCAAATGGTCCGGCACCGAGATCAAACTCAATGGCGAGGATCTGCTCATCATGAAAGAGAGCGACGTGCTGGGTGTGATCGAGGCCACGGGCGAGATGAAGAAGGCTGCCTGAGGGGGGCCTGAACAAGCATTCCAGTCAACGAAAAGCTGCCTATCGAGGAGTGTTCCAATGGCTGCCAAAGATGTGAAATTTCATACCGAAGCGCGCGAGAAGATGTTGCGCGGCGTCGATATCCTCGCCAATGCGGTGAAGGTGACGCTCGGTCCCAAGGGCCGCAACGTTGTCTTGGACAAATCGTTCGGCGCGCCGCGCATCACCAAGGACGGCGTGACGGTGGCGAAAGAGATCGAGCTTGAGGACAAGTTCGAGAACATGGGCGCGCAGATGGTGCGCGAGGTCGCCTCGAAGACCAGCGATACCGCCGGCGACGGCACCACGACCGCGACGATTCTTGCTCAGGCCATCGTCAGGGAAGGGGCCAAGGCCGTCGCTGCCGGCATGAACCCGATGGACCTGAAACGCGGCATCGACAAGGCGGTCGACGCCGTCGTCGCCGACCTGAAATCCAATGCCCGCAAGGTGACCAGGAACGACGAAATCGCCCAGGTCGGCGCCATCTCTGCCAATGGCGATGCCGAGATCGGCCGCTTCCTTGCCGAAGCGATGGAAAGGGTTGGCAATGAGGGCGTCATCACTGTCGAAGAAGCCAAGACCGCCGAGACCGAGTTGGAAGTGGTCGAAGGCATGCAGTTCGACCGTGGCTATCTCTCGCCTTATTTCATCACCAACCAGGACAAGATGCGCGTCGAACTCGAAGAACCCTATGTGCTGATCCACGAGAAGAAGCTCTCCAACCTCCAGGCCATGCTTCCCGTGCTCGAAGCCGCCGTGCAATCCGGCAAGCCGCTGTTGATCATTGCCGAGGACGTCGAAGGCGAGGCGCTGGCGACGCTGGTCGTCAACAAATTGCGGGGCGGCCTGAAGGTTGCGGCCGTCAAGGCGCCGGGCTTCGGTGATCGCCGCAAGGCCATGCTCGAAGACATTGCCATCCTGACCGGCGGCACGGCGATCTCGGAAGACCTCGGCATCAAGCTCGAGAACGTCACACTGGAGATGCTCGGCCGCGCCAAGAAGGTGCTGATCGAGAAGGAAAACACCACCATCGTCGACGGCGCCGGCCGCAAGGATGAAATCCATGCGCGCGTCAGCCAGATCAAGGCGCAGGTCGAGGAAACCACCTCCGACTACGACCGCGAGAAGCTGCAGGAGCGGTTGGCCAAGCTCGCTGGTGGTGTCGCCGTCATCCGTGTCGGCGGCTCGACCGAAATCGAGGTCAAGGAGCGCAAGGATCGCGTCGACGATGCAATGCACGCCACACGCGCGGCGGTCGAGGAGGGTATCCTGCCCGGCGGTGGCGTGGCGCTGCTGAGAGCGGCGAAGGCGCTCGACAATATCGAGGTCGACAATCCCGACCAGAAGATCGGCGTCGAGATCGTGCGTCGCGCGATCGAGGCCCCGGTCCGCCAGATCGCCGAGAATGCCGGCGCCGAAGGTTCGATCATCGTCGGCAAGCTGCGCGAGACGGGCGAGTTCGGCTATGGCTGGAATGCGCAGACCAACGAGTTCGGCGACCTCTACAGTCAAGGCGTCATCGACCCGGCCAAGGTCGTGCGTACTGCTCTCCAGGGCGCCGCCTCTGTTGCCGGCCTGCTGGTGACGACCGAGGCCATGGTGGCCGAGAAGCCGAAGAAGGAAACGCCCATGCCTCCGATGCCCGGCGGTGGCGGCATGGACTTCTAAGGCCAGGCTTCCAAAGCGCGACTTCGAAACGGCAGATGGACCGTGTCCGCCTTCGTCGCCCTCGCCCGCCGCAACGACCTGCTTGCGCCGCAGACGAGCGGGATGGTTGCCGGCGAGAGCGTTGCTGGCGCGACGGTTGCCGACTCTGGGCAACGCGCGCACAGCGCGTCAACGCCCCGGTCTGAGCGGTCGGAGAAGTCGCCAATCTCCCCCCTTGAGGGGGAGATGTCGCCGAAGGCGACAGAGAGGGTCGGTACGTCCTGGCGCGACGCCCTGTGGGACGAAAGAGAAGGTTGGCGCTTCACGCGAGGCGCCCCCCTCTGTCCTGCCGGACATCTCCCCCTCAAGGGGGGAGATTACGCGCTCAGCCGCTTTCGCTTGCTAAGCCATCGGTAGCAGCCGGCGCATGATCAGCGAGGCGTGGCCGCCCACGCCGTGTGCAGCCGGCCGGCGCTCGACGACCTCGAAGCCGTGCTTGCGATAGAAGGCGATTGCGCGGTCGTTGCCCTCGATCACTTCCAGGGCGATGCTGGGAATACCCGCATGCGCGGCAAGAACGGCATGCAGCAGGTCGGCGGCAAGGCCGGTGCCGTACTCGCTTTTGTCTATATGGAGCCGCTCGAGCATGACCTCGCCTTTGTCGTCCATCGCGGCCATCGCATAACCGGCGAGCGAGCCGTCAGCCCGCTCGGCGACGAAGGACATCTTGCTGTCGTCCCTGAGCTCGGCCGCCAGCCGCTCCGGCGCGTGCCTCTCATCCGACAGCCGCGCCGTGGTCTCGGCACCCAGGATCGGCGAATAGGTGTGTCGCCAGGACCCTCCAAGCAGCCGCGACACCGCCGGAACGTCCTGTTCGGTCATGGTTCTTATCTGGGTCATTGGCACCTCGCCTCAGAAACCTGCCCCTTTTGAGCGGAGATGTCCCGCAAGACAGAGAGGTGCTGTCCCGCCGACCCTGCACGGCTGAGTTCAGCGCACATCCGCGCCGGCCACCATGACTATGTGCTGGCAGACATTATCGATATCGCGAATGACGTCGTCGTTCCAGAACCGCAGGATAGTCCAGCCCAGCGCTTCAAGCCGTGCGCTTCTGGTAGCGTCCCATATTGAGGCATCGGCCCGGGCATGCTGGGAGCCATCCAGTTCGACAATCAGCTTTTTGTCCGGGCAGGCAAAATCGACAATATGGCCTGCAATTGGCATCTGCCGCCGAAATGCCAGCCCCATGAGTCGATGCGCCCTGACCTCATTCCAGAGCTTCAGCTCGGCATCCGTCATGGCCTTGCGCATCTTGCGCGCATTGCCGCGGCTACGGGGAGGTACGGGATAGTGATTCACTACTTCTATTCCTCAGCGCGAAACTTGCCCATCTTCTCTATGCTGCGCTTGAACACCCCCCTCTGTCCTGCCGGACATCTCCCCTCAAGGAGGGAGATTGGCAGCTTCGCCGAAAGTTCTCCCTTCTTTAAGCTGGAGCGACATCCAATCTCCCCCCTTGAGGGGGAGATGTCCGGCAGGACAGAGGGGGGTGCTGGCCCGTCGACCTGGATAGGTATGGCACCTGTATCACCGCCTCACCCGCGATTTCAGCCAGCGATCGAAGGCCACCGCGAGGATGAGGATCAGGCCGATGACGATGCTTTGCGTGTAGGACGAGACGTTGTTGAACTGCAGCCCGTTCTGCAAGACGCCGATCAGTCCTGCACCGACCACCGTGCCGCCGACGCTGCCGATGCCGCCGAACAGCGAGGTGCCGCCGATGACGACCGCCGAGATCACCGTCAGCTCGTAGCCGATGCCGGCCACGGCTTCGGAGGAGTTGAGCCGCGCCGACAAAACGAAGGCGGCAAGGCCGGCGAAGAAGCCGACGATGATGTAGACCGAGATCAGGATGCGGTCGACACGCAGGCCGGAGAGCCGTGCCGCCTCGGCATTGCCGCCGACGGCATAGACCGCGCGGCCGTAACGGGTGTAGCGCAGCACGATGTGGCACAGGATGGCGGCAATCGCGAAGATGATTGCCGGCACCGGAACCGGGCCGATCAGGCCGGTACCGAACCAGCGCATCGAGGCGTCGAAGCCGGAGATCGGGCCGCCATTGGAAATCGTCAAGGTCAGGCCGCGAAACACGGTGAGGCCGCCAAGCGTGACGACGAAGGGCGGCACTTTCAGCCTGGTGATGGCAAAGCCCTGGACGCCGCCGGCCACGGCACCGACGACGACGGCGGCGAGAAGGGCGGCGAACCAGCCGTAGCCTTGCGTGCCAGACGTCGACAGCGACAGCGTGTTGGCGGTGCCGCCTTTGGCCACCACCGCCGCGACCATACCGCAGAAGGCGAGCAGCGAGCCAACCGACAGGTCGATGCCGGCGGTGAGGATGACGAAGGTCATGCCGAGCGCGATCAGGCCGGTGATCGAGATCTGGCGCATGATGTTGAACAGGTTGATCGGGTCGATGAAGCTCGGCTTCAGCACGGTGAAGACGACGATCAGCAACGCCAGGAACATCAGCGGGCCGAAGCTCATCAGCAGGCGCGCAATATTGACGCCGCCGCGCTGGCTCCGTTCGGTCGTACTGGTCATTGCGTTGCTTCCTGCTTCTGGTCGAGCGCCATCAGTTCCATCAGTTTCTCCTCGGTCGCCTCGACGCCGGGCATCTCGCCGGTAATGCGCCCGCGCCGCATGGTGACGATCCTGTCCGACACCGCAAGCACTTCGGGCAGCTCGGACGAGATCATCATGATGGCGATGCCGCGCGCCGCGAGCTCTACCAGGATCTGGTGCACCTCCGCCTTGGCGCCGACATCGACACCACGCGTCGGTTCATCGACGATCAGCACCTTGGGATCGCGTGCCAGCCAGCGGGCAAGGATGACCTTCTGCTGGTTGCCACCGGACAGTCCCTCGATCGCCTGCTCGGGCGAGGCCATGCGGATCGACAGCGTCTTCCTATAGTTCGCCAACGCCTCGCGCTCTCGCCGCTCGGCCATGAAACCGACATTGGAGTAGCGGTCGAGCGCGGCGATCGAGAAATTGGTGAGGATGGCGAGTGCTGCGAAGATTGCCTGGTGCTTGCGGTCTTCCGGAACCAGCCCGATGCCGAGCTCGATGGCGTCGGCGGGTGAGGCGGGCGCGATCGGCTTGCCGTCGAGCATGATGGTGCCGGCTGCAATGCGGTCGGCGCCGAAGATGGCGCGGGCGAGCTCGGTGCGGCCGGAGCCGACGAGCCCGGCGACGCCGAGGATTTCGCCCGCCTTGAGGTCGAGATCGACGCCTTCGAGCACGATGGCGTGCGGCGCCTGCGGATCGCGCACCGTGCGCAGGCCGCGCACCGAGAGCCGGACGTCGCCGGCGACGTCGCGCTGCGTCGGCCTGGCATAGAGCTCGGAAGCGGCGCGGCCGACCATCTTCTCGATGATCTTCGGCAGTTTGATCGGCCCGCCTTCGCGGTCGAGATGGCCGGCCAGCCTGCCGTCGCGCAGCACCGTCATGCCGTCGCAGATCGCCGAGGCCTCCTCCAGCCGGTGGGTGACGAACATGATGGCGACGCCATCCCTGCGCAGCCGGCCCATAATCGCCATCAGCTTCTGCACTTCGGTTTCGGTCAGCGCCGAGGTGGGCTCGTCCATGATGATCAAGCGGCTCTTCAGCGATAGCGCGCGGGCGATCTCGACCAGCTGCTGCTCGGCCACCGACAGCGCCGACACCGGCGTCGCCGGGTCGAGGTCGAGGCCGACGCGAGCGATGATCGCGCGTGAGTCTTCCACCATCTTTCGCCAGCTGACCAGCCCGAACCGGCCGAGCGGCGCGCGACCGATGAAGATGTTCTCCGCTACCGTCAGCGTCGGGATCAGGCTCAGTTCCTGGTAGATGGTGACGATGCCGAGGCGTTTCGCATCCTGCGGATTGTGCGGGCTGAATTCGACGCCGTCGAAGACGATGCGGCCGCTGGTTGGCGGCATCACGCCGGACAGGATCTTGAGCAGCGTCGATTTGCCGGCTCCGTTCTCGCCGAGCAGGCCGAGGATCTCGCCGGGGCGGACTTCGAGCGAAACGTCGTTCAGCGCGGTGACGCCGGCAAAGCGCTTGGTCACGCCCTCGACGGTGAGCAGTGCGGGAGAGGGCGCGATGGCGGCTGCCTTGGGCAAAGTTTGCTCCTCGATCATTCGGTTGTCACGCAAGGCTGGCGGGGCAGCGCCCGGGGGCAGCGCCCCCCTCTGGCCTGCCGGCCATCTCCCCCTCAAGTGGGGAGATTGCAGCTTCATTGGCTTCGCCTCTTCTGCAAGATCGAAAACTAGCGAAAGCCGACGTGACATCCAATCTCCCCCTTAAGGGGGAGATGGCCGGCAGGCCAGAGGGGGGTGCTGTCCCGTCGGCTTCGCCTACTTCGTCTCGCCCAGCCTCTCCGCCTTGTCGAGATTGTCCTTGCCGATGACGATCGGCGTCAAAAGCACCAGCTTTTCCTTCGGCTCGGTTTTGTCCCTGGCGTAGGCGACGGCGATCTGCACGGCGGTGCGCGACTGCTCGCCGGGGAACTGCTCGACCGTGCCGGCCAGCTTGCCGTCGCGCACGGCGACCAGCGCTTCGGGAAGCGCGTCGAAGCCATAGATCTTGACGTCGGTGAAGTTGCGCGCCGCGCAGGCTTCAACCGCGCCAAGTGCCATGTCGTCATTGGCGCAGATGATCGCGTCGGGCTTGCCGTTGGCGGCGAGGCCGGCCTCGGTGACGGAGAGCGCCTCGGCGCGGGCGAAGTTGGCGGTCTGTTCGAAGACGATCTGGTACTTGTCCTTCATCGGATCGAGGACGTTGTGCACACCCTTGTTACGGTCGATCGCCGGGCCGGCGCCGGGCTGGCCCTGCAGATGGAAGATCTTGGCGCCGTTCGGAAACGCCGCCACCATGGCCCTCGCCTCGGCCTCGCCGCCCTTGACATTGTCGGCGCCGACATGGGCGAGGATGCCCTCGACGCCCTCGACGCGGCGATCAATGGTGACGACGGGAACGCCGGCCTTGACCGCTTCCTCGATGGCCGGGGCCAGCGCGTTGACGTCGAGCGGCGAGATGACGATGGCGTTGATCTTCTGCACCAGCGCCGCCTCGATGTCGGCCGTCTGCTTAGGTGCCGAGTTCTGGCCGTCGCTCTCGATCAGGTTGACGCCTTGCGCCTGGGCCTCAGCCTTGATCTGGTTCAGCATGTGCACGAAGAACGGAAAGCCGAGGCTCGGCACCGAACCAAGGATGGTCAGCTTGTCCTGGGCAAAAGCCAGTTGCGGAGCGGCCAGCGCCAAAGCGCCCATCGCCGCCGACGACAGCAGGAATTCACGTCTGTTGATCAATTTAGTCTCCTCCCAGATGAGCGCACGACCCGAAACCGGAATGGGTTTTCCGGAAGGTTCCTTGCGTCGATTCAAAAATGGAGTGTCCTTCGAGCGCCCAACTCGTGTTTGAAGGGACGCAACGGCGCTCCAGCCGGTCCACCGCGACGTTCTCCTCCGCTCGGTGCCTGCCGGCGGATGCTAGCCAAGGCCGGAGCTTTGCGCAAGAACGGGAGCAGGCAAGACCTACCGATCGATCATCACCATGGTGCGCTCGCCGTAGCGCGGCCCGGCGACCTTTCCCGGCGCCAGCGCGTCGTCGAGCACTTGCATCTCGGCTGGGTCCAGCCTGATCGAAGCGGCGGCGACGTTCTCCTCGAGGTATTTTCTGCGCTTGGTGCCGGGGATCGGGACGATGTCGATGCCGAAGTCGCTCCCCTTGTGGAGCAGCCAGGCCAGCGCGATCTGACCTGGCTTGACGGGCTTCGCCGCGGCGATGTCGAGTACCGTGGCCGCCGCCTGCATGTTGGCGTCATAGTTGGCGCCCTGGTAGCGCGGATCGCCGCGCCGGTAATCGCCCTCCGGATAGTCTTCGGCGCGCCTGACATCGCCGGTGAGAAAACCGCGGCCGAGCGGCGAGAACGGCACCAGGCCGATGCCGAGCTCCTTCAGCAGCGTAATGATTTCCGGCTCCAGATTGCGCTCCCACAGCGAATATTCGCTCTGCACGGCCGACACCGGATGCACGGCATGCGCCCGGCGGATATTGGCGGCGCCGGCTTCAGAGAGGCCGAAGAAGCGGACCTTGCCCTGAGCGATCAGCTCGCCGACGGCGCCCGCCACATCCTCGATCGGCACCGCCGGATCGACGCGGTGCTGATAGAGGAGGTCGACGTGGTCGGTGGCGAGCCTCCTCAGCGAACCTTCCAAAGCCTCGCGGATATGTTCGGGCCGGCTGTCGCGCTCGGTGCCGACTTGCTTGCCGTTTTCAATGCGGAAGCCGAATTTCGTCGCGATCGTCACCTCATCGCGCCGGCCCTTCAGCGCGCGGCCGAGCAGTTCCTCGTTGGTGAACGGCCCGTACACTTCCGCGGTGTCGAGGAAGGTGCAGCCGAGTTCGATGGCACGGTGCAGCGTGGCGGTCGATTCCGCCTCGTCGGCCGGGCCATAGGACTGGCTCATGCCCATGCAGCCGAGACCGATTGCCGAGACTTGCAGCCCCTGGCTGCCGAGTTTGCGCATCGTCAATGTCATGTGAAGCTCTCCGGATCAGCATCGCGTTCCAAGCCGCCAGGGCAATATAGCGCACCGGCTCGGTTTCCACAGAGCGGGAGGCGCTACCGCGCGCGGCTCACTGCGGCCGCCAAATTGACAGCCGAGCCGCTCTCGGCCATCCTTAAGGCACGCCGCCTTGCGGCTTGTGCGTGAGTAACCAGCATGGCCAGTTCCGTCGCCAGTCAGAAATCCAAGCGCGCCGCGGTGCGGAACGCGCTCGACCGCCACAAGGTGTACATCACTGCGCAGCGTTTTTCGGCCGGCAGCTACAGCGCGCGCGTGCTGGTCGACGGCGAGGCCTATTGGGTCGACGAATTCCGACTCAGCCAGCTGCAGCAGGGCCTGTCGCCGGCCGAACTCGAATTGACGCCGGCCACCGACGATTGAGCGGCGTGACCTGCCATCCTTCGTCATCCCAGGGCGGAGCAGGAGCTAAGCGACGTCGCGGAGACCCTGGGATCCATGCCGTGACATTGGAGCGCCGCTGCGATGGGATTTTGATGCCGCGCTCGTTGCTTTTGCCCACCACCCGCGCCTAGTCCATGCCAGCTCCTTCGAAGCTCAAGGCCTATCGCGCCAAGCGCGAGTTCACGAGGACGCCGGAACCCGCCGGCGGGCTGGTTGCGGGGGAAGGCAACCGCTTCGTCGTTCACAAGCACCACGCCACCGCCGACCACTACGACCTTCGCCTGCAGGTCGGCGACGTGCTGAAGAGCTGGGCGGTGCCGCGCGGCCCGTCGCTCAATCCGGCCGATAAAAGGCTGGCGGTCGAGACCGAGGACCATCCGCTCGAATATATCGACTTCGAAGGTGTCATTCCCGAGGGCGAATATGGCGGCGGGCCGATGATCGTCTGGGACACCGGCATCTGGGCGCCGATGGATGACGTCGAGAAGAGCCTGCGCACCGGCTCCTTCAAGTTCCGGCTCGCCGGCGAGAAGCTCAATGGCGGCTGGATGCTGGCGCGGCTGAAGCCCAAGCCCGGCGAGGATGAGGGCAAGAAGAACTGGCTGCTGTTCAAGGAGCGTGATCTGGCCGCCGACGCCAAGCTCGACATACTGGAAGCCCGCCCGGAAAGCGTCAAATCCGGACGCCGCATCGAGGAACTGGTGGCAACGCCGAAGCCGGCCGCCAAGCCTGCCAAGCCGGTGGTGTTGAAACCCGGTGCTTTGCCGGGCGCCGTCAAGGCGCCGCCGCCCACCCGCATCGTGCCGCAGCTGACTACGCAGGTTTCGAAACCGCCGGGCGGCGATGACCCAGCGGCCCGAACGGGCGAAGTCTGGCTGCACGAGATCAAATTCGATGGCTACCGCACCATGGCGCATCTCGCTAACGGCGCAGTCAGGCTGATCACCCGCGCCGGCCTCGACTGGACGAAGCGCTATGGCGACCTGCCGCTTGCATTCGCCAGGCTGCCGTGCCGCGAGGCGATCATCGACGGCGAGGTCGTCGCGCTCGACGCCAAGGGCATCAGCCGCTTTGCCCTTTTGCAGGATGCGCTGGCCGAAGGCGCCGGCAACAAGCTCCACTTCTATGCCTTCGACCTTCTCTATCTCGACGGCTGGGACCTGAGGCAAGTGCCGCTCCGCCGGCGCAAGACGCTGCTTTCGCAGCTGCTGTCCGGTCTCGGCGCCAACTCCGCCATCCAGTACAGCGATCACGCCGAGGGCGACGGCCAGGCGCTTTATGACCAGGCATCGGAAATGGGGCTGGAGGGCGTCGTCTCGAAACGTGCTACGGCGGTCTACCAGAGCGGCCGCACCAAGACCTGGACCAAGACCAAGGCGCTTCAGACCGGCGATTTCGTTATCGCCGGCTACACAGTCTCCGATGCGGCCGAGGGGCTGGCCGCACTCGGCCTCGGCGAATTCGAGGATGGCGAATTGCACTATCGCGGCAAGGTCGGCACCGGCTTCGACGCCGCCACCGCCGGCGAGTTGCTGGCGCGGCTGGAGCCGTTGCGCGCCGGGGCATCCGCGCCCGAAGGGGTTCCCCGCGAAATCATGCGCGAGATGAACTGGGTGCGGCCGCTGCTTTCGGCGCATATCCACTACGCCAACCGGACCACCGACAATGCGCTGCGCCATGCCGTGTTCCGCGGCCTGCGCGACGTCGGCCTGTCGACGCCGGTTTCGGCCAAGCGCAAGCGGCTGATCGCCGAGGCCGACCTCGCCACCATCTGGGTGACCAACCCGACGCGACGGCTGTTCGGCAAGACCGGCCCGACCAAGCTCGACATTGCCGTCTATTACGCGCTGGTCGGCGATTTCATGCTGCCGCACATTCTCGGCCGGCCGGTGTCGCTGGTGCGCTGCCCGACCGGCAGGCCGCAGGACTGTTTCTTCCAGCGCCACGCCTTCACCGGCATGCCGTCCTCTGTGGCGACTTTCGAAGCGACCAATTCGGAGGGCGAGACCAAATCCTATCTCTCGGTGGAAGACGCCAAGGGCTATCTGGCGCTGGCGCAGTTCGGTGTCGTCGAGTTCCACACCTGGGGCACCCATCGCACGCGGCTCGACAAGCCGGACCTGGTCGTTTTCGACCTCGACCCGGGAGAGGGGATCGCCTGGCGCGAGGTGGTTGAGGCGGCGGTGCACATTAAGGGCGAGCTGGAAGCGCTAGGGCTGGTGCCGTTCGCCAAGACGTCCGGCGGCCACGGCATCCACATATCAGTACCGGTGACGCAAAAGCAGAACTGGAAGAAATTGCACCAGGCGACCAGCGCCATCTCGACGCATCTTGCCGCCACCGCGCCCGACACTTTCACCACCATCATGGGCAAGGATAACCGCAAGCGGCGCATCTTCATCGATTATCACCGCAATGCGCGCGGCCACACTTCTGCGGCTCCCTATTCGCTGCGCGCCCGCACCAATTTGCCGGCCTCGACACCGGTGAGCTGGAGCGACCTGGAATCCATCGACGCCCCGCAGGATCTGAATTATTCGTCGCTGCCGGGCCTGCTGGCGACGTCAGGCGATCCCTGGGCCGACATGGAAGATTTCGCCAGGGATTTGCCGCCGGTTGGACCTGAGGCTGGCTGACTGTTGATTCATGTTTCGGGAAACAGCCTCGGGAACAGCGTGTCCAAGGCCTTGGCGGGAAAGCGCAGGGATACCGGCCCTTTGGGCGTTTCGGATTCCAGCAGCCCAAGCGAAATGACATCATTGAAAACCCGCCGCGCGGTCCGCTCGGGCAGTCCGGTAATGCGCGAGATTTCGCCTCGCTCGAATTCGCCGCGTATCAGCGCCTCTTCCAGCAGACGGCTGGCTTCCGGCTTCAACTCGCTGCTTGTAGCGTAGGCGCGAAGACGCTTTGCCAGCGTGGCGAGATCAAAAAGGCCGGACATGAAGGTCACTTGGTCAACACAGACGCGCAGGAACCACAGGGTGAAATCCGCTAGCGCGCGCTGTGAGAGATTGCCTCTGCCGTCGAGATCGCCCTGGCGCGGCATGTCGGCATGATCCATCATGGTCTTGTAGTCTTTGCGACTCTTCAGCCCTCGCGCCAGTCCACGTGAAATCGACCACAATCCATGAGCGGCGATACCTGCCTCATGTGCCATCGCATGGCTCATCAAGCGGCTGACGCGCCCGTTGCCGTCGGGAAATGGATGGATGAAATTGAAGCGATGATGCGCAGCAGGAATGGCGAGTATCCGGCCTGCCTTGCCGAGCTTTGCGAAGCCGTAGCGCGTTTCGAAATAGCACATGAAATCGTCGACGCGGACGCTGGATGGCGGTTGATGCCTGCCGACCGCAACATCGTGCTCAAGTTTCGATCGCCATTTCCCGGGCACCATGAGAAATTCGCGCCCTGCACCCTTGACACGCAGCATGAGTTCCTCGGCATCCCGATAGAATTCCTGATGCAGCCACAGGATGAAGTCGCGGGAAGCCGGATCAGGTAATCGGCCCCGCGCAGCCATCCGGTCGATCTCGGCCTGGAGCCTGACGTGAGTGGCGGCTTCAAGTTGCAGGTTCCGCCGTTCCTCATCCTTGTCGAAATTTCCTGCCAGCGCGCGCTCGATGTCGCGCGGACGCGTGTCATGGCCCTCTATGAGGTTGCTGTAATAGGTATTCATGATGCGCACGAGATCGGCGAGGTTGGCAGCTGTACGGGGATGAAGGCTGCCGCCCAACGTAGCGGACGCCGCCGACAATTCCGCCAGGGCATCCGAGATTTCCTCGGATACCTCCTCCAGACGGGCCGGTTCGATCCGCTGTACGCTTTCTTCCACGGTACGGCTGCCTCCAATTTTTGGCCGATCTTCAGAATTAATAAGTACATAATCATAAATGGTTTTTTCTAGATTAATAGAAAAATTGGCCGATCATTTGGCCGATTGTCTGCCAGCCGGCCGGCGATCGGTCATGGCCGATCGCAAACGGCGTTATCAGATTGAAACTCCAGCATCAAAGCGGGTCGAGGCACAGGTTTGGCCGATCTTTTGGCCGCTGCACAGAGCCGTCCGGTAGAATGGTGACGGCGGTGCGCCGGTCCGATCTGGAATCCATCGACGCTCCGGAAAATTTGAATTATTCTTCCCGCCAGGTCCCACCGCCGACCTCTCAGCCGAGATGGAAGATTTCGCTAGGGATTTGGCGGTATTGTGAGGGGCAATGTAGGATTTCGGCAGCCCCCGTTCGTCCTCCGGACGAATGAACGCTGCGAACAGTTCGACAGCACAAGGCCGCGTAGGAGTATTTCATGGCGCCCAGGGCAAGTTGGAAAGGTTACCTCAAGCTCAGTCTGGTCAGCTGTCCGGTCCGGCTCTATCCGGCGACCAGCGCCAGCGAGCGCATCAGCTTCAACCAGCTGCACAAGAAGACGCACAACCGCATCAACATGAAGCCGGTCGACCCCGAACTCGGGCTGGTCGAGCGTTCAGACCTGGTCAAGGGCTACGAATACGAGGACAAGCAGTACATCATCATCGAGGACTCCGATCTCGATGCGGTACGCATCGAATCCAATCATACGATGAACATAGAGGCCTTTGTCGACGAGCATTCGGTCGACGTCATCTATCAGGACGCGCCCTATTACCTGGCGCCGGACGGCGCAATGGCCGAGGAGACCTTCGTCGTGCTGCGCGAAGCCATGCGCAAATCCGGCAAGCTGGCGATCGCCCGCCTGGTGCTGTCCAGCCGCGAGCGCGTGGTGACGATCGGCGCGCGCGAGAACGGCATGTTCGTCTGCACCTTGAGGAATCCGAACGAAGTGCGTGGCACGGCTGAGTATTTCGGCAATATCCCGGCCGGAAACCCCGATCCCGAAATGCTGCAATTGGCCGAGGCGCTGATCAAGCAGAAGGAAACCACCTTCGAACCGAAGAATTACGAGGACCGCTACGAGATCGCGCTGATGGCGATGATCCGCGAGAAGCTGAAGGGCCATAAGCCGATCATCGCGGCGGCCCCCGAGCGCGGCAATGTCATCAATCTCATGGATGCGCTGAAGGCGAGCCTGTCGCAATCGGCCAAGCCGCCGGCCAAGTCGAAGAGCAAGGCCGATGAGGCGACGAAACCGGCAGCCAAAGCAAAGTCCGCCAAGGGCGGCGCCAAGGAAAACCCGCTCAAGGCCAATCTGCTGCAGGCCGTCGGTAAGAGCAAAGGGTGACGGCGCCCACTGGCACGATCTTCGGCACTATCGGCGCGCTCGCGGCGTTTCCGCTTCGCATGGCGGCGCGCGAGGTCGCGCGCCGGCAGGGCCAATTGCGGCGCGGAGTCACCAGACGGACCACCCATGTGGTATTCGGGCGGACGTTCCTCGCCAAGGCCGATGATGCCGAGATTGAGCGCCGCGTCGTCACCGAGCGCGCGGCCGGGCGCAAGCTGGTCAGCGAGAACGGCTTCCTGCGCCTGCTCGGCCTGATGAAAGCGCCGGAGGCTTCGGCGCTGTCGCGGCAGTCGCTGATCGACCAGTCGCGGCTGACCGGCGAGGATCTCGACCTTTTGTCGCTGTTCGATGCCTTCGAGCATGATTGCGAACCGTATTCCTTTCGCGACCTGATCCTCGCCCGCAAATATGCCGGGCTGGTTGCCGGCGGCGCCTCATGGGGGGCGATTGCGCGCTCGGTGCACCGGTCGGGCCCGGTCGCCTCGCTCACCGCCAAGTCGCTCGCCGTCGGCTCACAGCATGGGCGGGCCGACGCGATCTATCTCGAGGGCGGCCAGAGCGAACTCGACGGCCAGCTGCTGTTCGATCTGGGAACGCAGGATGACGACCCGCTGGAAGAGCTGTTCGCCGATGCCGAGGCGGCGGAAGGGGCTGAAGACCACGAGCAGGCGGCCGCGCTCTACCAGCGCTGCCTGGCCATCGACCCAAGCGATGCCATCGCCGCCTTCAACCGCGCCAACTGCCTGCGCGCCGCCGGCCACGCGGCCGAGGCGGCGCACGACTATGCCCGCGCCATCAAGTGCGACCCCGGCTTCGTCGAGGCCTGGTTCAATCTTGCCGGGCTGATGAGCGAAGAGGGGCGGGTAGCCTCGGCGCGCCGCCATTTGCTGAAGGCGATCGCATTGGACGCTGATTATGCCGATGCGGTATTCAACCTTGCCAGGCTGGAGTTCGACGCCGGCAATCTCGCCGAGGCGCGGCGTCGCTGGGTGCGCTATCTCGAGCTCGACGCCAATTCCGAATGGGCGCGCACGGCCGCCAAGGGGATACAGTTCGTGGATTTGCAGCTGGCGCGGATGTCGGCGGGGTGAGGTAGTAGCGCCTCCTTCTCCCCTTGTGGGAGAAGGTGGATCGGCGCGCAGCGCCGAGACGGTTGAGGGGTGTTGGAAGAAATGAGGCGTCGGCGTTCCCTGGAACACCCCTCATCCGACCGAGCTTCGCTCGGCCACCTTCTCCCACAAGGGGAGAAGGGGTCACCAGCGTTGGAGTCCCCATGACAACCTTCCTCTTCGACGGCCCCGACACCGCCCCAATCACCATCTTGCTCGCCCATGGCGCAGGCGCTCCTATGGACTCCCCCTCGCTGACAGCCACGGCAAAAGCGCTGGCCGAGGCCGGCTTCCGCGTTGCGCGCTTTGAATTCCACTACATGGCGGCTCGCCGCTACGGCCACCGCAAGCCGCCGCCGCGCGCCGAGACGGTTAACCCGGAATACGTCAAGGCGATCGCCGACCTCCGGGCGAAGGGCGTGAAGGGTCCGCTGATCATCGGCGGCAAGTCGATGGGCGGACGCGTCGCTTCGATGATCGCCGACGAGATGTTTTCAAAGGGCGAGATCTCGGGCCTGCTTTGCCTTGGCTATCCCTTCCATCCGCCGGGCAAACCGACGCAGCTTCGGACAAAGCACCTCGCCGATCTCAAGACGCCGACAGTGATCTTCCAAGGCACGCGCGACGAGTTCGGGACCAAAGACGAGGTCGCGACCTATGCTCTGTCCGACGCAATCGAGATTTTCTGGCTGGAAGACGGCGACCATGATCTGAAGCCGCGCAAAAACATCTCCGGCTTCTCCACCGCCGATCATCTGAAGACGCTCGCTGATGCGGTGAAGGCGTGGACCGAACGCATCGTGCGCTGAAGCAGGCCGATGAAGATCGCCACCTTCAACGTCAACAACATCAACAGCCGGCTGCCGAACCTGCTCGCATGGCTGGCCGCCGCCAAACCCGACATCGCCTGCCTGCAGGAGCTCAAGACCAGGCAGACGCAGTTTCCGCGCACTGCGCTGGCGGCCGCCGGCTACGGCGCGGTTTGGGTCGGGCAGCCGACCTGGAACGGCGTCGCCATACTCGCGCGTGGCTCAGAACCCGTTCTGACCCGCGAGGCGCTGCCCGGCGACGACAGCGACCAGCAGGCGCGCTACATCGAGGCAGCGGTCAACGGCATCGTCGTCGCCTGCCTCTACGCGCCGAACGGCAATCCGCAGCCCGGCCCGAAATTCCAGTACAAGCTCAACTGGCACGAAAGGCTGGAGGCGCATGCCGCGCAGTTGCTCGACACCGGCCTGCCGGTGGTGCTGGCCGGCGACTACAACATCGTGCCCGAGCCGCGCGACATCTACCCGACCCGCTCCTATGACGACAACGCGCTGGTCCAGCCGGAAAGCCGCGCATCGTTCCAGCGGCTGCTCGACCAGGGCTGGCTTGACGCGCTGCGCAAGAAGCACCCGAACGAGACGCTCTACACATTCTGGGATTACCGCCGCAACCGCTGGCCGCGCGGTGCCGGCCTGCGCCTCGACCATATCTTGCTCAGCAAGAAGCTGTCGCGCCGGCTGGTAGCGGCGGGCATCGACCGCGACGTGCGCGGCGAGACCGGCGCCAGCGATCACGCGCCGGTCTGGGTGGAGTTGAAGTGAGGCACGGAGGCTGGCGCCGCCTTTCCGGGCGGCAACCAGTCAGGTTGGCCGCGCCGCTTCGCGGGCGAACGCCTCGATCAGAGTTCCGTATCCCTCAAGGTCGGGCTGCGTAGCGAAACTGTGGCTAGCAGCGGTCGAAGCCCAGGGCAGCTTTTCCGAAGTGAAGACTTCGACGAAAGGCACATACCAATGGTGCTCGTCCAGCATGGTCGCACGAACGTTGACGAAAAAGTCCAGTCCATGCGGACGCGTGAACATCCAGTTCTTGCACTGCGGGCAATAGAGCTGGCGATGCGGGCCGTGCAGGCCGCCGACCACCGGCTCGCCTTGCGTTATGGCGAAACCGTCGCTCGGCACGGCGATGGTCAAGGAATACGCGCTGGCGCTCAGCTTCTGGCAGCCGGTGCAGTGACACGCCGTCGTCAGCAAAGGCGGGGCGCTGATGCGAAAGCGTATCCCGCCGCACAGGCAACCGCCGTCCCAAGGTAGTTTCCAATCGTCCATTGCTGGCCTCGAGCGAGATCCTCGGCGAGCGATCTAGCGCACGACCGCCAAGCTGCAATCTCTCCCTTGACGGTCCCTCAAAGAAGGGCATCGGCAGCTTAGCCGTCCCCGAACCCGCGCTCGCTCGCGGCCGCGGTGATCGCAAGTTGAAGCGATCACATAATTGACGAAGCTGTTCGCGCGACTAGCTTTGCCACGTGTGGTGCGCGTGCAATGCGGCGCGATCGGTCGCTTTCCGGCGAACAGGCCGACAGCGACATGATCGTGCGGCGGGTGGCAACATTGCGCGAAGTCACCTGCGCCAGCCCCGCCTATCTCGAAAAGCACGGCATGCCGGCAACCCTCGACGATCTCGAAGGCCATCTGATGGTCGGCTTCCGCTCGTCGCGGACCGGCGAGGTCATGCCGCTCGAATTCACCGTCGGCGGCGCGTTGCGCTATGTCAGCCTGCCCAACCGGGTGACGGTCAACGGCTCCGACACGATGGCGGAGCTGGCGCGTCTCGGCTTCGGCCTGGTGCAGGCGCCGCACTACCGCTTCGCCGGGGATTTCGCACGCGGCATGCTCGTCGAAGTGCTGCCGGATTACCCGCCGTCGCCGACACCGCTGTCGGCGCTCTACCCGCAGAACCGCCAGCTCGCGCCGCGGGTACGCGTGTTCATCGACTGGGTGACCGGGATTTTTGGCGAGGATGGGACATCGGGCCGGGTGTGATCGTCCGGGCCGCCAGCTACTTTGCGAAGGGCGATCGGACGAGATAAACATCGCGCTTGGGTTTAGTGACAAGATCGGGACCAAGACCAAGACCAGCGCAAAGTCCATGTCAACGGCGAGCCTGTCATTATGCATCGGAGCGGCGCGCGCTTCACCGGTAGTGTCCTTGTGCGGGCCGGTGCGACTTGAGGACGGGCGCGCCGCCGGCGTCTATGAGGTGACGGGATCGGGTGAGTGGTCCTGCTGCAACCAACAGTGTTGACCGAATGCAGTAGCCAATAGGGAAGCTCCAGTGAGAAGATTTCATACAGTCGGCGCGATTATGCTCGCAACCTACGGCGCCTCGCACGCCCAGACTGTGGACGAAGGCATCCACCGCGACGCGCAGGGGAGCCTGAGGACCTTGGCCGCCTGAGCACCGTCATGTGTCCGCCGCTCCGCTAAACACGGGGGCTGCGCGGCGGACACGCCGACGTCAACGCAATGCCACGCCATTTTGCAGAA
>NZ_JAMYVA010000029.1:0-66337 GCF_040323505.1 Mesorhizobium sp. M0040 | reverse complement strand
CAAGGCAGGAAATGGCAGTCGCTCCTTCGCTCAACTGCCTCTCCAAAGAATCCTTTCTCAGCCTAAACTCAACCCCAAAATCGCCATATGCGATTCCCCTGCCTCAAGGGGGGAGATCAGCAGACCCCCCAAAAGCTCAGCTCTTGTTGGCGGCCAGCACCAGCACCGGCTTTTCGCTGTAAAGATTGGGGAACAGCCGCTTCAGGTTCTCGACCTTGGGCAAATCGTTGTAGACGATATAGGGATAGGTCGGGTTGAGCGTCAGAAAATCCTGGTGATAGTCCTCGGCCGGATAGAAGGTCTTGCCGGTCTCCAGCGTCGTCACGATCGGCTTGGGAAACACCTTGGCCTTGTCGAGCTGGGCGATGTAGCTTTCGGCGATCTTTTTCTGTGCGTCGTTTTCGGCAAAGATCGTCGAACGGTACTGGGTGCCGCTGTCCGGACCCTGGTAGTTCAGTTGCGTCGGGTTGTGCGCCACCGAGAAATACACCTGCAGCAGCTGGCCGTAGGTCACCTCGGACGGCTCGTAGGTGATCTCGACGGATTCGGCATGGCCCGTCCGGCTGGTGCCGACCATTTCATAGACGGCCGTGTCCTTGTCGCCGCCGGCATAGCCGGAAACGGCGCTGGTGACGCCCTTGACGTGCTGGAACACGCCTTGCACACCCCAGAAGCAGCCGCCGGCGAAGACCGCCTTTTCGGTGCCGGCGATGGCCTTCTCGTCCAATGCCGGCGGCGGGATCACCACCGCGTCTTCGGCCGAGACTGCCGGCGTCTGCCAGAGCACGGCCGCGGCGGCCGCGACGATGAGCGCGGCAAGTGCTGCTTTTGCGAAAATCGACGATCGTTTCAGGGCTCCGGTCATGTCTGATCTCCCATGATGCTGGTGTGGATTATACGACGGATAGGTCCGCCGGGCTCTCACATTGCTGTGCGCATCGCCTATTTGGCCGGAGCCATGGCATCGCAGGCCTTGGTCGCTTCGGCTCTCTTCATGGCGTTCGTCTCGGCGGCGGCCTTGGCCATGCAGTCGGCCTTCATCGGATCGCCCGCCTTCATCGCGGTCGTGGCCATCGCGTCAGGCGCCATGGCGCCGGCTGGTTTCATCGCGTTTGTTGCCATGGCGTTCGCCGGCTTCATCGCATCTTCGGCCCGCGCCGCGCCTCCTGCGAACAGCGCCGTCGAGCAAAGTGCGAAGGCGAGTGCCGGCAGGGTCGGGCGATTGGTCAAACGATTGGTCATGATGATCTCCTAGGGTTTGGCAGGGGTTGACGGCATGCGGCGGCGCCGCTGCGCGTTGGGGAAATTTCGCGGGAGGGTTTCTAATTCGTAGCGGCAGCAAGGATCGGCCCGCCGCCCGGCACCTGCACCAGCACCGCCGTGCTGAGGCCGCCCGTCGCCGCCGGCAGCGGCAGTGCGGTGGCGTCGCCGGTCCAACTGCCCAGCCTGGTCAGCGAATGCACGACATTGGCGTGCGGCAGCGTGCGGCCGGTGTTTTCTCCGCGCGCCACCGGCACCTCGACGACGCCCTTGTCGTAACGCACCAGCCAGACATCGGCCCTGCCGCCGGGCACCGGACCGGCGCCGATGCTGACCTTCCCGCCGGCGAGCGACAACGAAGGTCCGTCACCGTGGCCGCCACTCGAAATCAGCTGCTCGATCTCGCCCGGCCTGGCGCCGACGGCATCGGCCCTGCCGTTGACCACCACTTGCGGCGTGAACGGGCCGGAACGGCCGAGCGACGGTTCATAGCGGACCTGGCGCTGCGTGAATTCTTCTTTGCCGAATGTGTCCTTCCAGCCGAGATAGTCCCAGTAGGTGACGTTGAAGGACAGCGCCAGCACGCCGGGCCGGTCCTTGACCTTGATCAGATTGGCGTTGGCCGGCGGACAGGACGAGCAGCCCTGGCTGGTGAACAGCTCTACGACGGTCAGCGTCTGGCCGGCGGCCGCGCTGGTTGCCGACAGCACAGTCGCGGAAAACAGTGCCGCGGCGAGCCCCATCAGGGCTGTGCTTCGTTCCGATCCGGTCATCGCTGTTCTCCTGTGCGGTTCCATGTCCACACTTCGCCGCCGACATACGGTTCGTTACAGCATCACCGCTTCGTGATCGTTCGCAGCTCTCCCTTCTCCCCTTGTGGGAGAAGGTGGATCGGCGCGAAGCGCCGAGATGGTTGAGGGGTGCTGGAAGAAATGAGGCGTTGGCGTTCCCCGGAACACCCGACCGAGCTTCGCTCGGCCACCTTCTCCCACAGGGGGCGAAGGGAAGACGGTCGCTCGCAACCAACACGCCACCCGGTGTGACCGGGCGGCGGTGTGATGGACGGCAGCCTAATCGGGCCGATATGCCCTCGCACTCAGCTGCGGCGGCCTATTGTGTCAACAGCGTTTCGGATGCCCGCTGATTGAAGGCGCATTTGCCGGTTACTGTGTAGAAAAAGTCCGCGTTGGAATCGGTGATGGTCGGAGATGTCGGCACCGACGATCCCCCGTCTTCCCACGCTTGTGTGCTGGTCTGGCCGCACGGCACCAGCGTAAAGATATCGACCGTTTGGCCACTGGCGATCTCGACGCCGTTCGCGTAGAGGCGGTTCGATGTTGCCGGATCGTTCGATTTGAGCACCGTTGGATTGCCTGACGGGACATCCATCTGCAGATATAGCTGGTCCATCTGGCTGACGTCGATCACCGCGCCGGCACCGGTCGCGGGATACATTGTGTTGACACAGGTGGTCACGTATTTCCTGCCGTATGAGTCGGTCTGGATGATCGTGGTGCTAGGCAGGCCGTAGAAGCTGAGCACCGTGGTGGTCGTACACACCTGCTGCTGGACCATAGTGATCGTCGCTCCGTTGATGGTGGAGACGGTCGCCGTGCCATAGCCTTTCGGATCGCCATAACCGTTGTATGTGTAGGTGATCTTCATCAGCTTGTTGGCCACCGTGTCCCCGAATTTGGTGCCGTAGAGCGTCATTGTCTTGCCCCACCAGCCCGAGACCTTGGTCACCTTGAACGTGGCTTGCACCAATGCCGGCCGCTTTGTCACTGCCGACGCAACGCCGACCTGCACCGTGTTGATCCTGGCGATCTGCATGAAATTCGTCGGCATGGCAAAGCCGGCCGAAGCCTTGATGCTGGCGGCGCCGTCGGTGGCGACGACGAAGCTGTCGAGCTTGGCCGTGCCTTGCCCGCCATTGGCCAGGTATGCCTCCTGCAGTTTTACCTGGCGGTCCGCCAGTGAGGTGTCCGTCGCAAGCGTCGTGATCGACAGCGACGCTGCATCGAGGGCGTTCTGCATCGATGCCCTGGTTGAAACCGCAGAGGTATAGTCGATGGAAAAACCCAATGCGGCAACCATCGGGATAAGCAAGATGGCGAGCAATGGCGCGAACGAGCCGCTCACCGATTTGAGAAATTTGCGTGCTGACAACGGCATTCCGATCCCCCCGAACGGCGATAGACCGGTGGGCTATCACGCCGGGCGCGAACTATGCTCTAATCTCATGGATCAAAGTTTAACGACTTTGCCGCCCCGCCGCCGCACCCGCGCCCCGCCGCTTGCCGATGTAGCGTGCCCCTGCTAAAGCGCGCCGCATGACCACGCCGATCAAAAACATCCGCAACTTCTCCATCGTTGCCCATATCGACCATGGCAAATCCACGCTTGCCGACCGGCTGATCCAGTCGACCGGCGGGCTGGAGCTGCGCGACATGAAGGAGCAGGTGCTGGACTCGATGGACATCGAGCGCGAGCGCGGCATCACCATCAAGGCGCAGACGGTGCGGCTGAAGTACCACGCCAACAATGGCCAGGATTACATCCTCAACCTGATCGACACGCCCGGCCATGTCGACTTCGCCTATGAAGTGTCGCGCTCGCTCGCTGCCTGCGAAGGTTCGCTGCTGGTCGTCGACGCCTCGCAAGGCGTCGAGGCGCAGACGCTGGCCAATGTCTACCAGGCGATCGACAACAACCATGAGATCGTCGTGGTGCTGAACAAGGTCGACCTGCCCGCCGCCGAGCCCGAGCGCATCCGCGAACAGGTCGAGGAGGTGATCGGCATCGACGCCTCCAACGCCGTGCTGATCTCGGCCAAGACCGGGCTAGGCATTCCCGACGTGCTGGAAGCCATCGTCAACGATCTGCCGCCGCCGCGCGAGGGCGACATCACGGCCCCGCTGAAGGCGATGCTGGTCGACTCCTGGTACGACGCCTATCTCGGCGTCATCGTGCTGGTCCGCATCATCGACGGCGTGCTGAAGAAGGGCCAGACCATCCGCATGATGGGCACCGGCGCCAGGTACCTGGTCGAGCGCACCGGCGTCTTCACGCCCGCCCGCGTCAATGTCGACGAGCTCGGCCCCGGCGAGTTCGGTTTCTTCACCGGCTCGATCAAAGAAGTCGCCGACACTCGCGTCGGCGACACCATCACCGAGGACAAGCGCCCGACGGCACAAGCCCTGCCCGGCTTCAAGCCGGCGCAGCCGGTGGTGTTCTGCGGCCTGTTCCCGGTCGACGCCGCCGACTTCGAGGATCTGCGCGCCGCCGTCGGCAAGCTGCGCCTCAACGACGCCTCCTTCTCCTTTGAAATGGAAACCAGTGCAGCACTCGGCTTCGGCTATCGCTGCGGCTTCCTTGGCCTGCTGCATCTCGAAATCATCCAGGAGCGGCTGGAGCGCGAGTTCAATCTCGACCTTATCGCCACCGCGCCTAGCGTCGTCTACCGCCTGCTGTTGAACGATGGCACGGTCAAGGAACTGCACAACCCGGCCGACATGCCCGACGTGGTCAAGATCGCGGCCATCGAGGAGCCGTGGATCCGCGCCACCATTTTGACCCCCGACGACTATCTCGGCGGCATCCTGAAACTCTGCCAGGACCGGCGCGGCATCCAGGCCGACCTCTCCTATGTCGGCAAGCGCGCCATGCTCATCTACGATCTGCCGCTCAACGAGGTGGTCTTCGACTTTTACGACCGGCTGAAGTCGATCTCCAAGGGCTACGCCTCCTTCGACTATCACCTCACCGACTACAAGGAAGGCGACCTGGTCAAGATGTCGATCCTGGTCAACGAGGAGCCGGTCGATGCGCTGTCGATGCTGGTCCACCGCACGGCGGCGGAAAAGCGCGGCCGCCAGATGTGCGAGAAGCTGAAGGAGCTGATCCCGCATCATTTGTTCAAGATCCCGATCCAGGCGGCGATCGGCGGCAAGGTCATCGCCCGCGAGACCATCTCGGCGCTGCGCAAGGACGTCACCGCCAAATGCTACGGCGGCGACGTCTCACGCAAACGCAAGCTGCTCGACAAGCAGAAAGAGGGCAAGAAGCGGATGCGGCAGTTCGGCAAGGTGGATATCCCGCAGGAGGCGTTTATCCAGGCGCTGAAGATGGGGGATTGAGAAGCCGGTTGGCGCGCCCAGCGCGCCAGGCCATCGATCCAGTGAATCGATAGCAGGCTTCAAAAGCGGGGGAGCTGCCGGAGGCAGCGGGCCCCCCGCCAGCGCGGCGCTGAAGCTGCATAGTGGAGATTGGGCAGAAGCCTGCGACAGGTCAGCTAGCTGGATACGCGCCGGCCATTGCGACCCTTCAGGACAGCGGACCATCATTGGAGAATGTCCCGCCTTGAAGTATCCTTGCGGCTTCGGGGGAGACATCACATGCGCTCCACTCTGGACCTCGTCGCCGCGATCGGCCTCGCCATCGGCGGCGCTTTCGGACTCGCCGGCACCTTCGTCGAGAGCGCGCCCCTTCGCGAAACGCTCTGGACGATCGACGGCGTGGCGCTCGTGGTGGCGACCGCGCTGTTGACGATGAAATATCAGCGCCAGGGCAATGACTGGGTGGCGGCTGGATTTTTGACCTTTCTCGCCGGCGAAAGCCTGCTGCTCTCCGGCAATGCGGCGGGGCTTGAGGCCAGCGTGCCCTCCTATGTCGGCGGTATCTCGCTTTGGGCGGCGGCGCTGGTCATGGTCAGCGCGCCGAAAACCTTCGCGCTGTGGATGCGGCTTACCGCTGTCGTGGCCGCCGTGCTGTTTGTCGTGTCGGCAGGCATGATCCTCTGGGGTGCGCCTTTGCTGCCGACCTCGACGCCGCTGCCTGCTGTCGGATATCCCTTTCTGGTGCTCACATTCATCGGCTGGATCTGGACGCTGCTGAAGCCCGGGCGTTGAGTCCGGTCGGACCGCCCCCTCTCTGGTTTGCTGCGCAAACCACCTCTCCCCCACTTTGTGGGGGCGAGGAAACGCCAGCCGCGAAGCCGCGCCCTCGCTAGACTTGGGTTCCTCGCCCCGCAAGCGGGGAGAGGTGGCCGCGAAGCGGCCGGAGAGGGGTCTTCCTTGGCAACGCTGCGCCTTTCGCGATGTGCAAATGGCGCACCCCCTTCCACCCATCCCGCCGCCATGCCATGTTCCCCCTCGCGGCCGGGCAGGCCGCTTCATTCCGGGGGGAAATCATCATGTCGTCCTACGCTTTCGGGCGCCGCGTCGCCGCGTCGCTGTTCATTGTCACGCTGTTTGCGCCCGTCGCGCATGCCGGCGATGTCACCTTCGAGATCAAGAACAGCCATCCCAACGCCATGCGCGTCGAGCTCTACAGCCAGGACCGCGATCATGTCTGGCCGGGCAACAATCAGGATTACTATCTCAACGACGGCGAGACCAAAGCGATCCCGCTGTCCTGCAGTGACGGCGAATCGATCTGCTACGGCGCCTGGGTCGACGGCGACGAGAATACCTATTGGGGCGTCGGCCCCGGCAATACGGAAAAGTGCGACGATTGCTGCTACACCTGCAGTGGCGGCGAGACCGAGGAAATCGATCTGGTTCCGTGACGTGGCAGATCTCCCCCCTTGAGGGGGGAGAGGGCCGTCCCGCGAGTGCAGGCCGGCACCGGAATTTCAAAGCTGAAACAAAAAACCCGCCTCGGCGGGCGGGTCGTTGGAGCCAATTGGCACCATGCGCAAATTAATAGCATAGCTGCCGGCACAAAGCAAGAACAAAATGTGGTGCTGCGAGCAAAAAATGCGAATTCCCTTACCGCCGCGCCCGAGGTCGGCCCTCACGAGGGGGGGAATGCTGCCTTGACGTCGTCCCGCCTGTCGCCATAGCGTAGTCCGACAGGAGACCCACCCATGGCAGTGGTCGAAGGCGAGAACATCGACATCGGCTTTTCGGGAAAACGTTGCATCCATTCGCGCAACTGCGTGCTTGGCGATCCGCATGTTTTCGTGCCCAACGCGCCCGGCCAGTGGATCCACCCCGAGGCGGCCAGCGTCGAGAAGATCGTGGCGCTCGCCGAAGCCTGCCCGTCCGGCGCCATCACCTATATCCGCAAGGATGGCGGGCCGCAGGAACAGCCGCCGGTGGTCAACATTGTGCGCATAAGGGAAAACGGTCCGCTGGCGCTGCATGCCGAGATCGTGCTGGGCGGCGAAACGTCTTACCGCGCCACGCTCTGCCGCTGCGGCGCCTCGGAAAACAAGCCGTTCTGCGACGGCAGCCACGCCAAGACGGGCTTCATCGCCACCGGCGAGCCGGCGCTGAAGGACACGCCGGCGCTGGAAGTGCGAGATGGCCCGCTCACCGTCACGCCGACGACCAACGGCCCGCTCAAGCTCGAAGGCAATGTCGAAATCGTCACCGGCACCGGCCACACGGTCGACCGTACGCAACGCGCCTTCCTCTGCCGCTGCGGCCACTCCGCCAACAAGCCGTTCTGCGATGGCTCGCACAAGCGCGTGGGGTTTGTCGGGTAGCCTAGCGATCTCCCCCCTTGAGGGGGAGATGTCGCCGAAGGCGACAGAGGGGGTCGGTACGTCCTGACGCCAACGCCATCGCGGCCAGAGAATGCCGGGGCTCCACGCGAGACGACCCCCTCTGGCCTGCCGGCCATCTCCCCCTCGAGGGGGGAGATTACGCTGCCTTGGCCCAGCCATCGCGGCTTTATCGGCCCGTTCATATCCGGTAAGGGGCGGGGCAAGAGAATTCTCCGGACCCGCCAATGACCGCCAAGACCAAATCGCCACCCCTGTTCCTCGGCATCGACACCGGCGGCACCTATACCGACGCCGTGCTGTGGTCGGAGGCCGGCGGGCCAAGCGGCAAGGTGCTGGCAAAGGCCAAGGCGCTGACGACACGGCACGATCTGGCGGTCGGCATCTCCGGCGCGGTCGATGCGGTGCTCGAAATGGCCGGCACCGACCCGGCAGCGATCAAACTGGTGTCGATGTCGACGACGCTAGCCACCAATGCGCTGGTCGAGGGCCAGGGCGGCCGCGTGGCGCTGGTGATGATTGGCTTTGCCGAAGGCGACCTTGCCCGCGACGGGCTGAAGGCGGCGCTCGGCACCGACCCGGTGGTGTTCTGCCCCGGCGGCCACGATGTCCATGGCAATGCGGCAACGCTCGATCTTTCCGGGCTGGAGGCAGCTTTGCCGGAACTGGAAAAGTCGGTTTCCGGCTTTGCCGTCTGCGCCTATTTCGCCACCCGCAACCCGGCGCATGAGCTAAGCGCGCGGAACCTGATCCGCGACAGGACCGGCCTGCCGGTTACCGCCAGCCACGAACTGTCGGCCAAGCTCGGCGGCCCGCGCCGGGCGCTGACGACATTGCTCAACGCCAGGCTGATCTCGATGATCGACCGGCTGGTCGCGGCAACGGAAGGCTTTTTGGCCGCGCGCAACATCGCCGCCCCGCTGATGGTGGTGCGCGGCGACGGCGCTTTGGTCTCGGCCGCCTTTGCCCGCCAGCGGCCGATCGAGACCATCCTGTCCGGCCCCGCCGCCAGCCTTGTCGGCGCCCGCCACATGACCGGCCTCGACAATGCCGTGGTCTCCGATATCGGCGGCACCACCACCGACGTCGCCGTGCTCGACAAGGGCCGGCCGCGGCTCGATCCGGAAGGCGCCACCGTCGGCGGTTTCCGCACCATGGTCGAGGCCGTCGCCATGCGCACTTTTGGCCTCGGCGGCGATTCCGAAGTGGCGCTGGAGGACGGCGCGCTCAATCCGAGAATCCTGCTCGGCCCGCGCCGCCTGGTGCCGCTGGCGCTGGCCGGCATGATGCATGGCGAAGCAGTCACATCAGAGCTCGAACGCCAGCTGCGCGCGCCCAACCCCGGCCGCATGGATGGCCGGCTGGCGGTGCGCACCGGCGTGCCGGAGCGGCTGGCGGCCGGACTGACCGGTGCCGAAGCCAAGCTTTACGAGCTGATTGGTGCCGTGCCGCAGGCTCTCGACCGATTGCTGACCTCGAACGCCCAGAACGCCACCTTGAACCGGCTGGTGTCGCGCGGGCTGGTGCATGTCGCCGGCTTCACGCCGTCGGACGCCGCGCATGTGCTGGGCAGGCAGGCCAATTGGGATGCGGCCGCGGCGCGTCTGGGTGCCGAGCTGTTCGCGCGCAGGCGCGACGGCCGCGGCCAGTTCATCGCCGCCTCGCCGGAGGCGATCTCGGAACGGGTGCTGACCGCGCTGACCCGCCTGTCGGCCGAAGTCATCCTCGAGACCGCCTTCGCAGAGGACGGGCTGGATGGCGCGGCGACCGTCGCCCATGCCCTGGTCCAGCGCGCCGTCGACGCGCATCCCGGCATCGCGCGCTTGAGCGTCGCCCTCGACCGTCCGGTCATCGGCCTCGGCGCCTCGGCGCCGCTGCACTATGCCGGCCTGGCCGAGCTGGTCGGCAATCGATGCGTGGTGCCGCAGGATACCGATGTCGCCAACGCGCTCGGCGCCGTCGTCGGCCAGGTCCGGGTGTCGGCCGAGGCGCGGGTCAGCCAGCCCAAGGAAGGGCTGTTCCGCGTTGCCTCAGGTGAAAGCGTGCGCGATTTCAACGACGAAGCAGCGGCGATCGCCGCAGCGGAGAAGGATGTGCGCGCGATTGCCGCCGGGCGGGCTAAGGACGCCGGCACCGACAGCGCCGAGATCGAAATCGCCAGCGAATACCGCGTCTCCACCGTAGAGGGCCAGCGCATGTTCATCGAGGCGCATGTGGTGGCGGTGGCGTCGGGACGGCCAAGGATTGCGGTGTGAGCGCGTAATCTCCCCCCTCGAGGGGGAGATGTCGCCGAAGGCGACAGAGGGGGTCGCCTCGCATGAAGCGCGACGCGATTTGGTGCAAAGAAGAGGTTGCACTCCACGCGAGGCGACCCCCTCTGGCCTGCCGGCCATCTCCCCCACAAGGGGCCCTCAAGGGGGAGATCGGCAGCGAAAACGCCCTACCTTCACCCTGAGCTGAATTGACCCTGCCACTGTGACATGCCAAAGGCCCGGCCTAGCCTTTCGTCTGGAGAAGCCCTGATGACCGATCGCGTCGAGATCGCCGGATTGCGGATTGCCCGCGAGCTTCATGATTTCATCGTGAACGAAGCGATGCCGGGCACCGGCATCGAGGCGGAGGCATTCTGGAACGGTTTTTCGGCCGTCGTCCATGATCTCTCGCCAAAAAACCGGGCGCTACTCGAAAAGCGCGATGCCATGCAGGACAAGCTCGACCGCTGGTATCGCGACAATGGCGCGCCCGTCGACATGGAGGCCTACAAGACGTTCCTCCGCGAGATCGGCTATCTGCTGCCCGAGGGGCCGGCGTTCAGCGTGACCACCGAAAATGTCGACCCGGAAATCGCTTTGGTTGCCGGGCCGCAGTTGGTGGTGCCGGTGATGAACGCGCGTTATGCGCTGAATGCCGCCAATGCGCGCTGGGGCTCGCTGTACGATGCGCTCTACGGCACCGACGCTATCCCGGAGACGGCCGGCGCCGAGCGAGGCAACAAATTCAATCCGGCGCGCGGTGCCAAGGTCGTCGCCTGGGTGAAAAGCTTCTTCGACGAGGCGGTGCCGCTCACCACAGGCAAATGGGCCGGCGTCAACGGGCTTTCGGTCGCCAACGGCATGTTGCGGCTCGGCGAGGGTGCCGGCGCCACCACGCTTGCCGACCTCAGACAGTTTGCCGGCTATCGCGGCGATGCCGCCGACCCCGAAGCCGTGCTGCTCACCAAGAACGGCCTGCACATCGAAATCGTTGTCGACCACAACAACCAGATCGGCCGCACCGATCCGGCCGGCATTGCCGATGTCGTGCTGGAATCGGCGCTGACCACCATCCAGGACTGCGAGGATTCGGTCGCCGCGGTGGATGCGCAGGACAAGGTGCTGGTCTACCGCAACTGGCTCGGCCTGATGAAGGGCGACTTGGCGGAAGAGATCACCAAGGCCGGCAAGAGCTTTGTCCGAAGGCTCAACCCCGACCGTACTTACACCGCGCCGGATGGCGGCACGCTGACCTTGCCCGGCCGCTCGCTGATGCTGGTCAGGAATGTCGGCCACCTTATGACCAATCCGGCGATATCGGACCGCGACGGCAACGAGGTGCCGGAAGGCATCATGGATGCGGCGCTGACGGCGCTGATCGCGCTGCATGACATCGGCGTGAACGGGCGCCGCACCAATTCTCGCGCCGGCTCGATGTACATCGTAAAGCCCAAGATGCACGGGCCCGACGAAGTTGCCTTCGCCGTCGAGATTTTCGACCGTGTCGAGGCGCTGCTCGGCGTGCCCAAAAACACCCTCAAGATGGGCATCATGGACGAGGAGCGGCGCACCACCGTCAACCTCAAGGAGGCGATCCGCGCCGCGAAAGAACGCGTCGTCTTCATCAACACCGGCTTCCTCGATCGCACCGGCGACGAGATCCACACCTCGATGGAAGCCGGCCCGATGATCCGCAAGGGCGACATGAAGCAGGCCGCCTGGATTGCCGCCTACGAAGCCTGGAACGTCGACATCGGGCTGGAATGTGGGTTGGCCGGCCACGCCCAGATAGGCAAGGGCATGTGGGCGATGCCCGACCTGATGGCGGCGATGCTGGCCGAGAAAATCGCGCATCCCAAGGCCGGCGCCAACACCGCCTGGGTGCCGTCGCCGACGGCGGCAACCCTGCACGCCACGCACTACCACAAGGTCGACGTCCATGCCGTGCAGGCGGCACTGAAGAGCCGGCCCAAGGCAAAACTCGACGACATCCTGTCGGTGCCCGTCGCTGTCCGGCCGAACTGGTCTCAGGCGGACATCCAGAAGGAACTCGACAACAACGCGCAAGGCATTCTGGGCTATGTCGTGCGCTGGATCGACCAGGGCGTCGGCTGTTCGAAAGTGCCAGATATAAACGACGTCGGCCTGATGGAGGACCGCGCCACGCTGCGCATCTCCTCGCAGCACATCGCCAACTGGCTGCATCACGGCGTCTGCACGCCCGAGCAGGTCATGGAGACGATGAAACGCATGGCGGCGATCGTCGACCGCCAGAACCAAGGCGATCCGCTCTACCGGCCGATGGCGCCGGATTTCGACAAGTCCATCGCCTTCCTCGCCGCCTGCGACCTGGTCTTCAAAGGCCGCATCCAGCCCAACGGCTACACCGAGCCGGTGCTGCACGCACGGCGGCTGGAGCTGAAGGCGCGGGATAACGGCTGAACCGAAAGCACGATGCACGCAGGCCAAGGGTAAGCGCCGGCGTCCCCCTCCCCCTTGAGGGGAGGGTGGCCCGAAGGGCCGGGTGGGGTCGCCAATGCAGTGCGCCAACCCAATTCTGACGGTGCGCCCTAGAGCAACGGACGCCCAGATGGAATCAATTCTCTTTCCGGGATGGCGAGACAAACCACGCGAAAGGTGGCGAGCCCGATGTCGTGCACCGGCAGAATGATCCCATCTGAATGTCCGTTGCTCTAGGAGGAGCATCGCAACGCTCCGCACCTCGGTCGGTTTCGAAATGCGACAGGCCGAGCGTCTCACCGGCGACCCCACCCGGCCGCTTCGCGGCCACCCTCCCCTCAAGGGGGAGGGGAACGTCACGCCGCTTGTGCCATCCGTTCCGAGCTCATGCGGTAGGAAATCGCTTCGGCCAGATGGATGCGGCCGACCGTCTCGCTGGCCTCGAGATCGGCCAGTGTCCGCGCCACCTTCAAGACGCGGTGATAGGCCCGCGCGGAAAAGCCAAGCTTTTCGCTGGCGTCCCTGAGCAGCGACAGGCCGGCGGCATCGGGAATGGCAATCTCCTCGATGACTGACGGCGAGCAATGCGCGTTGGTGGTGGCGGAGGTCGCGCCGAGCCGCTCGAAGCGCTCTCGCTGGATCGTCCGCGCCCGCGCCACGCGTAGTGCCACGGCTGCGCTCTTCTCCGCCCGGTCCGGCCGGATCAAATCGCTGGCCGAGACCGCCGGCACCTCGATCCTGAGATCGATGCGATCGAGCAGCGGGCCGGAAATGCGCGCCTGGTAGTCGGTGCGGCAGCGGTCGCCGCGCAGGCAGCGATAGCCAGGCTCGCCGGCCATGCCGCAGCGGCACGGGTTCATCGCCGCGACCAGCTGGATACGCGCCGGGTAGGTGACGCGATGATTGGCCCGGGCGATCATGCAGTCGCCGGTCTCGAGCGGCTGGCGCAACGCATCGAGCGCCTGCGGCGAGAATTCGGGGAACTCGTCGAGGAACAGCACGCCGTGATGGGCGAGCGAGGCCTCGCCCGGCCGCACGCGCAACCCGCCGCCGACCATCGCCGCCATCGAGGCCGAATGATGCGGCGCGCGGAACGGCCGCCGGTCTGTGAGCTTTCCTTCGCCGAGTTCTCCGGCCACCGAGGCGATCATCGAGACTTCGAGCAATTCCCTGGGCGCCAGCGGCGGCAGGATCGACGGCAGCCGCTGCGCCAGCATCGACTTTCCCGATCCCGGCGGCCCGACCATCAGAAGATTGTGGCCGCCGGCTGCCGCCACCTCCAGCGCCCGCTTGGCGGTCTCCTGGCCCTTGATGTCGGCCAGGTCGGGCAGGTCGCGCGCCGCGGCGTGGATGCCGGCTTCCGGCCGTGACAGAACCTGCGTGCCGCGAAAATGATTGGCGATGGCGATCAGGCTGCGCGGCGCCAATATGTCGAAATCCTTGCCGGCCCAGGCCGCTTCCGGCCCGCAGGCGAACGGGCAGATCAGGCCCTTGCCTTCGGCATTGGCGCCGATCGCCGCCGGCAGCGCGCCGGCCACCGCGGCGATGGTGCCGTCGAGCGACAATTCGCCAAGCACGACATAGCCGGCCAGCATGTCGCCCGGAATGGCGCCGAGCGCCGCCATCAGACCGAGGGCGATCGGCAGATCGTAATGGCTGCCTTCCTTGGGCAGGTCGGCGGGTGCCAGATTGACGGTGACCTTCTTCGACGGCATCGACAGGCCGGATGCATGAAGTGCAGCCTGCACCCGCTCGCGGCTTTCGGCTACAGCCTTGTCGGCAAGGCCGACGATGTGCATGTTGACCTTGCCCGGCGCGATCATCACCTGCACGTCGACCGGCACGGCCTCGATGCCCTGGAAAGCAACCGTGCGAACCCGCGCCACCATGTCTTCACCCCGGATGCAGGCTTTGCCCCAAGCCTTTGCGATCATGCCGCGAACGGCGTCACCGGAGACAACCACAGATTTCCGGCGAAGGCAAGAACATTTGGGGAACAGCTGAGCGCCACGGCTGCAATGGTCCGGAACGCGGCCGCTCGCGAAGCGAGGCTAGTTGCGCTTCTCCTCCACGGCATCCCAGAACAGGCTGGCGATGTCGGCGCCGCCGAAGCGCTGCACTTCGCGTATGCCGGTCGGTGAGGTCACGTTGATCTCAGTCATGTAGTCGCCGATGACGTCGATGCCGACGAGGATGAAGCCGCGCTCTTTCAGCGAGGGGCCGATGCGGGCGCAGATCTCGCGTTCGCGTTCCGTCAATTCGGTCTTTTCGGCGCGGCCGCCGACATGCATGTTGGAGCGCGAATCATGCTCGGCCGGCACGCGGTTGATCGCGCCGACAGGCTCGCCGTCAATCAGGATAATGCGCTTGTCGCCAGCCCGCACCTCCTTGAGGTAGCGCTGCACGATGTAGGGTTCGCGGAACAACTGGCCGAACATTTCGAGCAGCGAGGCGAGGTTGCGGTCGGCCTCGTGCAGGTGGAAGATGCCGGCCCCGCCATTGCCGTAGAGCGGTTTGACGATGATATCGCCGAACTCCTTGCGGAAGGCTGCGACCTCGAGCGGGTCCTTGGTGATCAGCGTGTCCGGCATCAGGTCGGGAAATTCAGTGACGAAGATCTTTTCCGGGCTGTTGCGCACCCAGGCAGGGTCGTTGACCACCAGGGTCTTCGGATGGATGCGCTCGAGGATATGCGTGGTGGTGATGTAGTTCATGTCGAAGGGTGGATCCTGCCGCAAAAGGATGACGTCCATCTCCGAAAGATCGGTGCGGATTTCATCGCCCAGCGAATAATGGTTGCCCCTCTCGTCGCGAACCTGCATCGCCTCGATACGGGCAAACACCTTGCCGTCGCGCAGCGACAGCCGGTCGGGCGTGTAGTGGAACAACTGGTGGCCGCGCCGCTGCGCCTCCAGCGACAGCGCAAACGACGTGTCGCCGGCTACCGACACGGTGGAGATGTGGTCCATCTGGACGGCGACTTTCAGGGGCATGGCAGCTCTCCGGCGCACTTGGAGTGATCCACTTGGACGCACAAAGTACGCTCCAACATTTTTTGAATCCACGCATCGTGCTTTCCGAAAATCGATTCCGATTTTCGGGCCGATGCATCGACGACAGCGATATAAGGAAATCGGCGGCTTCTGCCAATCGGCCAAGGTCACGATGAGGCTGCGCTTCGCTTGGCGCAGACCTCGACGCGATAGTTCTCAGCGGTCGAAGACCAGCTTGGAATAGCCGAGGAAGGACAGTGCCATGGCGACCAGCGAGGCGACCGCAAGGGCTATGAGCGGCGACACCATCGGCAGTGCGAACAGCATGGCGCAATAGACGAGATAATTGACGACGCTGGTGGCAATGCCGACGCCGCCATAGCGGGCGCCCTCTTGCGCGACGCCGCGGCTGGAAGGCGAGAAGGTCAGATGGCGGTTGATCAGCCAGGTGACGGACAGGGCAAAACCGATCGAGATGATGCGAGCCGCGAAGGGGCCAAGCGGCGCTATCGCCAACACCAGCCAAAGCGCCGCCGCGTCGGCGACGAAGCCGATGCCGCCGGCGACAATGAAGCGGGCGAGGCGTCCCATTTAGGGCTCTAAGCCGCCCGCGGGGTCTTGCGCGGTCCGGTCTTCAAAGTCGCGAGCGCACTTGCGCGTTCGCGTTCGACGCGGCCGGAAGGCATCGACAGATAGAAGATGCGCTTCTGCTCGGCCCGGCCGCGCGACACCGAATCGAGGATTACCCCGGTCACCGCCGCCAGCATCGACAGCAGCAGCAGCCCGACCGACAGCACCCACGTCGGCATGCGCGGCACAAGCCCGGTTTCGGCGAACTCGATCAGCACCGGCGCCATCAGAAACAGGCTTGATGCCAGGAAGAACACCGAAAAAGCGCCGAAGAAACGCAGCGGCTGCGTCTCCTTCATCAGCATGGCGAACATCCACAGGATCTTCGCGCCGTCGCGAAAGGTCGACAGCTTCGACGAGGAGCCTTCCGGCCGGCGGCCATAGTCGAGCCCGATCTCGCTGACCGGCAATTTGAGCTGCGAGGCGTGCACCGACATTTCGGTCTCGATCTCGAAACCGCCGGAAACGGCGGGAAAACTCTTGACGAAGCGCCTGGTGAAGGCGCGGTAACCCGAGAAGATATCGGTAAAGTCCGAGCCGAACAAACGTTTGTAGAGGCTGTTGAAGATGCGGTTGCCGAAGGCGTGGCCTGTCCTGCCGGCGTCGTCGGCGACGCCGCGCCTGGTGCCCACCACCATGTCGGAGCGCTCGGTCAGCAGCGTGTTGATCAGTTGCGGCGCGTCCTCCGGCGCATAGGTGCCATCGCCGTCGGCCATCAGGTAGATGTCGGCCTCGATGTCGGCGAACATGCGGCGCACGACATTGCCTTTGCCCTGGCGCGGCTCGCGCACCACGATGGCGCCGGCGGCGCGGGCTCGGAGCGCCGTCAGGTCGCGCGAATTGTTGTCGTAGACATAGATCGCGGCGGCAGGCAGCGTTTCGCGAAAGCGCCGCACCACTTCGCCGATCGTCAGCTCTTCATTGTAGCAAGGCAGGAGCACGGCGATGCTCGGCTCATGGCGCACTTCTTGTGGCATTTTCGTCTCCGGATGCCCTGTGAGGCCCCTGACCGCTCAAGCGCCGGCCTCGCTCGGGCGGCTTTACTATTTATTGAAGCTGTTAAGGCTAGGTTTAAACCGCCCCGTATTCCTTCCAAAGGTCCCGATATGAGCACAGCCGACGATGGCGCCTCCATTTGGAGGTCCGATATCGCGCTGGCGCTGCTTGCCACGGTGCTGGCGCTTGCCGTCAATGCCTTTGTCGGCTTCCCGGCACTGACCAATGCCGGCGGCGACAACGACAATCTGCTGCGCCTCGTCGAAGTTCGCGACATGCTGGCCGGCCAAAGGTGGTTCGATCTCCACCAGTACAGGATGGGCCTGGAAGGCGGTTTCGTCATGCATTGGTCGCGGCTGGTCGATGCGCCGATCGCGGCCATCATCATGGCCGTATCGGCCCTGACCGGCAGCGCGGCCTTTGCCGAGAATGTTGCGCAAGTGCTGTGGCCGGCGCTGCTCTTTTGCCTGACCGTGTTTTTCACCGCTCGCGCCGTACGCAGCTTTGCCGGTGACAGCGCCGTGCTGCCCGCTGTCGTGATCGGCGCTGCCGCACTGTATTTCCTCGGCATTTTTTCGCCTGGCGCGCTCGATCACCACAATGTCCAGCTGATGCTGAGCATGGCCAGCCTGAGCCTGTTGCTTGAAGCGCCAACGCGCAGGCCGGCGGCATTGCTCTCCGGCCTGTGCGCCGGATTGATGCTGGCCGTCGGCATGGAGACCGCGCCTTATGTGGCCACCATCGGCGCCTCCGTTGCCATGCTGTTTGCTCTCGGCGCCAATGGCGAGAGGCTGATCGCCAGGGATTTCGGCCTCGGCTTTGCCGGCGTCTCCGCCCTCGTCTTTGTCGTCACCATTCCGTGGTCCGCCTGGGGTCAGGCGCAATGCGACGCCTTCTCGACCGTGCAGTTCGTCGTCGCGGCGATTGCCGGAACCGGCCTTGCGGCGATAGCGTCGGTCGAGCCCGCCTGCCGCACGCGCCAATGGCGCATCGCCTCACTTGGCCTGCTTGCCCTGCTATTGGGCGCTGTCGTCGTCTTGTTGTTCCCACAATGCCTGGCAGCGCCCTATGCCAACCTCGATCCGCGCCTCAAGGAGCTATGGCTTGATCACATCGACGAGGCGCAATCGCTGTTCAAGCTGCTCGCTGAAGATCCGGCCGGGGTGGTGGCGCGCTATGCCACGCCGCTCATCGCGCTCGTGCTGATGGCGCTTCGCCTTGGCCGTGGCGGCTGGCGGCGGCAGGACAGCCTTGTCGGCGCGCTGCTTGCCGTGGCCTTCATCGTCAGCGCCTGGCAGGTGCGCGGTTCGACATTCTCGATCGCCTTCGCTGTCATCCCGCTTGCCGCCTGGATTGCCAAATGGCGTCAACGGGCAGAGGCCAGCGCGTCGCGCGGTGTGGCGCTGCGCATGGCTGCCGTCTGGCTGGTTTCGGTGAATGCGGTCTGGACTGGGGCTGCCGCGGCGACCTCGGTCGCCTTCGACGACAGCAACACCACGGCGGATAATGGCGACGGCGCCGATGTCGCTTGCCAGCGCATGGCCTCCTTTGCGGCGCTTGGCCGCCTGCCAGGCACCACCGTACTGGCAATTTCCAATCTTGGATCGCCGATCCTGGCCTATTCCGGACATCACGTCTTCGCCGGGCCCTATCATCGCAACGTCGCCGGCAACCTGCTGGCGCTCGATGCCTTCCTTGGGTCCGATGCCGATGCCAGGACCATCCTGGCGGATCATCACGTCGGCCTCGTCGCGCTGTGCCCCGGCAGCGCCGAAAGCAAGCTCCTCGCAGCCGAGGCGCCGGCAGGCTTTCTTGCCGGGCTGATGCGCGGCAGCGTGCCGGAATGGCTTGAGCCGGTTGCCGGGACCAGCGGAGCCGCCGTCGAATTGTACCGCGTCCGGCTGGGCAGCTGATCGATCGGCGGCCCGTGCGGCCTTTTGTCGGACATAAGTCCTGACAATCCACTCTTTCGCCCTTGCCCACCCGACACGGCTGGATAGGATGCGCGCCGGCCGACTGCGATTATTGGACCGGGAGAGAATTCATGATGCCATCGGCGCGCTTTGCCGACCTCGAAGGCGCTTCGGTGCTCATCACCGGCGGCGGCTCCGGCATTGGCGCCGCCTTGACCGAGGGATTTATCCGCCAGGGGGCAAAGGTCGCCTTCATCGATATCGCGGACCGTCCGAGTGTGGCGCTGGCCGATCGGTTAGAGAAGGAGCTGGGCCGGCGGCCGCTTTATCTCAAGACCGACATACGCGACATCGAGGCGTTGCGGCTATCGGCGGCCAAAGCCGCCGAGGCGCATGGCGACGTGACCGTGCTGGTCAACAATGCCGCGCAGGATGACCGTCATGCCGTGGAAGACGTCACGGTGGAGTTCTGGGACAACAATCATGCCATCAACCTGCGCCCGCATTTCTTCAGCGCACAGGCGGTGGCGCCGGGCATGAAGCGGGCCGGCGGCGGATCGATCATCAACTTCACCTCGACCTCGTTTCTCATCAACCATCCCGATATGCCGGCCTATACCGCCGCCAAGGCCGGTATCGTCGGCCTTACCAAGGGTCTTGCCGGCAAGCTCGGCATCGACGGAATCCGCGTCAACGCGATCGCGCCCGGCTGGGTGATCACCGAGCGGCAGAGAAAGCTCTGGGTCACCGAAGAAGCGCTTGCCGCTCACGTCGCCAAGCAGTGCATCAAAGAGATCATGCAGCCGGAAGACATTGTCGGAACCGTGCTGTTCCTGGCGTCGGATGCCTCACGCATGCTGACCGCGCAGATGCTGATCGTCGACGGGGGGTTCCTGTGAGTTCACCGAGCAAGGCAGCTTCCGTCGCGGCCGTCGACTGGGGCACCACCCGTATGAGGGTCTGGCTGCTCGACGGCGCCGGCAAGGTTCTCGCCGAGCGGCGCGGCGATGACGGGCTGATCACCGCCCACGCTAAAGGATTTTCGTCCATTCTCGAAGGGTATCTGGCTGCACTGGGCGCAGCCGAGGCGCTGCCGGTCATCATTTGCGGCATGGCCGGTTCGCGCCAGGGCTGGCTGGAGGCGCCCTATGTCAGCGTGCCGGCGCCGATCGGCGCTATTCTCGCCGGCGCTGCCCGCATCCCCGGCCAGCGCCGCGACATCCGCATCGTGCCTGGCCTTGCCCAGCGTCTGGCCGACGCCCCGGATGTCATGCGCGGCGAGGAGACGCAGCTTGCCGGCGCCGGTTTGCCGGCAAAGGGACGCCATCTCGTCTGCATGCCTGGCACCCATTCGAAATGGGTGCTGGTCGAGGACGGCTCTGTTGCCGGTTTCGGCACCTGGCCGACCGGCGAGCTGTTTTCGGTGCTGGCCGCGCACTCGATCCTGCGCCATTCGCTGGGCGAGCCGCCGAAGCCGGTTGCCGCCGAAAATCCATTTTTCCGGGAGTGGTGCCTGAAGGCGTTGGCCGAAGGCGGTGACATCGTTTCAAGACTGTTCTCGATCCGCGCCGCCAGCCTGCTGCAGGGTCTGAAGCCCGAGGATGCCGCCGCCTGCCTGTCCGGCCTGCTGATCGGCGGCGAGATCGCTTCGGCGAATCGCCGTTATGGGGCAAGTGCCGTGCCCGTCGTGCTGATCGCGTCGGGCGCACTCGGCAAGCTCTATGCCGACGCGCTCGGCCTTGCCGGGCTCGCGGTCAGGGTGGTCGACGCCGACGAGGCGGTGCGTGCCGGTCTTGCCGAAGCCGCGCGCGAAAATGGCATGATCGCCGGAAATGGAGTTGCCGCATGACAGAGACCGCACCTTTTCCAAAGCTCGAGCGGGGTCTGGTCGCCATCCTGCGTGGCCTCAAGCCAAGCGAGGCGGTGGCGATCGGCCAGGCGATCTTCAGCGCCGGTATCGAAGCGATCGAGGTGCCGCTCAACTCGCCCGATCCTTACGCCTCCATCGCCAGCATTGTCGGAGCGCTTCCTCCAACAGCCTTGGTCGGTGCCGGCACGGTGCTCAGCGCCGCCGATGTCGACGGCCTGCACAAGGCCGGCGGGCGGCTGCTGGTCAGCCCCAATATCGATGTCGAGGTCATGGGCCGTGCCATGCACTACGGCATGGTGACGATGCCCGGCGTGTTCACGCCGACCGAGGCATTTCAAGCAATCCGGCTCGGCGCCTCGGCGTTGAAATTCTTCCCGGCGAGCGTGCTTGGCGCGGCAGGCATTTCGGCGATGCGCGCGGTGCTGCCGGCCAGTGTGCTGGTCGGCGCGGTCGGCGGCGTTTCAGATAAGGATTTCGCCGGCTACAAAGCGGCCGGCGTCAGCGTCTTCGGTCTTGGCTCCAGCCTCTTCAAGCCGGGGATGAGCGTCGACGAAGTGGCGGCGCGAGCGAAAGCCGCAGTTCAGGCCTGGGACGCGGCGTTTGGAGCGGCATGATGAGCGAGACCATTGTTTCGGTTTTTTCCGACCATGCCTGCCAACTCGGCGAGGGACCAAGCTATGACCCTGCCACCGACACGCTCTACTGGTTCGACATCGTCAACGGCCAGCTCCTGGAAAAGCTCCTGTCGGGCGGTGCGGTCAAGATCCACGAACTCGGTCAGATGGCCAGCGCCGTCGCCATCGTCGACGACCGGCGCCAGTTGATCGCCACCGAGACCGGCCTGCATGTCCGCGACGTCGCGACCGGCAAGCTGACGTTGCACACGCCGATCGAGGCCGACAATGCGGTCACCCGCTCGAACGATTCACGCGTTCACCCTTGCGGCGCGCTCTGGGTCGGCACAATGGGCAAGGGCGAGGAGAAGGGTGCCGGTTCGATCTACTGGTTCTTCAAGGGCGAGCTGCGCCGGCTCTATGCCGACGTCACGGTGCCCAATTCGATCTGCTTTTCCGAGGATGGGACGATCGCCTATTACACCGACACCAGCACCGGACTGTTGATGCGCGTCGGCTGCGATCCGGCGACCGGCCTGCCGGTTGGCGAACCGAAGGTCTTCGTCGACCACCGTTCGGCCAAGGGCTATATCGATGGTTCGGTGCTCGACCGTGACGGCATATTGTGGAACGCCTGCTGGGGCGGCAGCGTCGTCGAAGCCTATGGACCCGACGGCAAGCTTGTCCGTTCGGTGGCGATGCCGGCGACGCAACCGTCCTGTCCAGCTTTCGTCGGCAGGAACGCCGACCGGCTGGCGGTCACCTCCGCCTGGTCGGGCAAGAGCGAGAAGCAGCGCCTGCTCGACCCGCAAGCCGGCATGACATTCATGCTCGACATTCCAGTCAATGGTCGCTTCGAGCCACGCGTGCTGATTGGCTAGACCATATCTAGCACTGTCGTGCAGGCGTCCGGCTGACGTCGGTTCCGCGAAAGCCGAATGCATTCGCCGTGCGATGCTAGAACGGTTCATCGTTTCGCGGGAACGCTGAACCGCTCTATCTCTTTGTTTTGACGCAATTCCGGACGGAAACCGTTTCACACTTTTCCTGGAATTGCTTTAGGCAATCGTGCTGCCGGGAAATCGTTCGATCATGTCAAGCCGCAAGCCGAAGCTGATCCTTGTCTTTGAGCCGGAAAAGGCCTGCTTCGATCGGCTGGTCGCCGATAACCACGTGCCGGAGCGTGCCGCCGAAATCGCTTCCTATCTGGCGCAATCGACCGACTTCGCTGCTGAATTCGACGCACTTGCCGCCGCTTGCCAGAAGCGCGGCCTGTCGTTTGCGCCGGTGACGCTCGACGACGACGCAAGCGCTCTCGCCGGCGAGGATCAGAAGACCACGCTAGTCTGGACGCTGACCGACGGCGTCGCCTATTTCCGCGGCGGCGCTGCACCGGCTCTGGCACGGCTGAATGGCCTGAAGGCGATCGGCGCCGACGATGCGCTGTTCGCGCTCTGTCAGGACAAGTTCCGGTCCGGCGCCGTGCTCGGCGCGCTTGGCCTGCCGGTGCCGCAGGCGGGCCTTGCCCGTGACGGCGCCTGGCTGGTCGCGCCACCGGCCTCGCCCGCCGGCTGGTTCGTCAAGCCGAACCGGCTCGGCGCCAAGATCGGCATCTGGCCGGATTCGCACTGCCACGATCTCGGCCACGCGCTGAAGCTTAGCCGGCGCGTCTTCGCTGCCTATCGCGACGATGTCATCGTCCAGCCCTATGTCGCCGGCCGCAACGCGCGCGCCAGTTTTCTCGGATTGAGGCTGGATACCGGCGTCGAGGCGCTGGGCATCGCCTTTGTCGATTCGGGCGGCGATTTCCAGACCATGCAGGACAGCCTGGCGCTTTACGGCGATACCGGCGCAGCGGCGAAAGCTGCGGGAAAATATACTGAGCCGGTGCTGCTGCCGGTCGCCGGCAGCCAGCCTGAAGCCGATGCAAGAATCCGTCGCATCGCCGAACGCCTGATGGTCGGGCTTGGCCTGCGGGATGTGTTTTCCATCGATTTCCGGGTCGAAGCCGACGACAGCGTCCACCTCATCGAGTTCGAGGTCTGCCCCGGCCTGCCCTGCTTCGATTTCCGCGATTACTGTCGCCAGCAATGGGGCTTGAGCCTCGCCGATGCGATGGCGGAGGCAGCGGCGAACCGGCTTCTCGCCTAAATCCCCTCGACCAGCACGATTTCGCCCTCGGCCACCTTCTGGCGGATCGCGACGGCGCGCTGGTATTCGGGCGAGTGGTAGCAGTCATGCGCCGCCGCAAGCGACGGAAACTCGATGATCACGTTGCGGTCGCGGCCCGGCCCCTCGGCTTTCTCATGCGCGCCGCCGCGCGCCAGGAACTTGGCGCCGAAGCGGTCGAAGGCCGGTTTGGCAGCTGCGACATAGTCCTTGTAGCCTTCCGCATCGCGCACGTCGACGCGAGCGATCCAGTATCCCTTGGGCATGGTATTTCTCCTGGTTTTGGCCGTGCGCGGACCGATTTTGAAAGTCGCTCCGGTGAGATGGCTGGGGGTGTTTTCGAGAACCGGAGCGGAGCGCACTTAAAGTACGTGAGCACCGGAAGCGGAGAAAACGCCGTCAGACGGCCGCCGGAGCAAGTTTCGGAATTGGTCCTCAGGCCGAGCGCATTTCATCGAGGATCGCTTCCGCTGCCGCCCGCCTGTCGGCCGCACCGACGATCGGCCGGCCGACGACGAGGTGGCTGGAGCCGTTGCGGATCGCCTGCGCCGGCGTCACCACGCGTTTCTGGTCGCCATGGTCGCTGCCCTTCGGCCGGATTCCCGGCGTCACAACCGCCAGGTCGGGGCCGACGATGCGGCGCACCGCCTCAGCTTCCTCGGCCGAGCAGACGATGCCGCCCATGCCGGCATGCAGCGCCTGCTCGGAGCGCCTCAGCACCAGTGTATGCGGATCATATTCATAGCCGGCGTCGATCACGTCCTGCTCGTCCATCGAGGTCAGCACGGTGACCCCGAGCAGGCAAAGGTCGCTGCCCCTGGCAGCCTCGACCGCCGCCTTCATCGTCTTCGGATAGGCATGGATGGTCAGCATGCTCATGCCCATCCTGGCGATGTTTTCGACCCCCTTGGCCACCGTGTTGTCGATGTCGAGCAGCTTCATGTCGAGAAAGATCCTGGTGCCGCCGCTGGCCAGCTCGCGGGCGAAGTCGAGCCCGCCGGCAAAGGCGAGCTGGTAACCGATCTTGTAGAAGGAGACGATCCCGTCGAGCTCGCGCACCGCTTTCTCGGCTTCCTTCAGCGTCGGCAGGTCGAGGCCGACGATCAGCCTTTCCTGCATCGTGTCGGCATGCGCGGCGTCCGGGATCATGCCTCGATCCGCGTCGACAGCATGCGCGAGGTTTCGATCAGCGTTCGGCATAGGTGCTCCATCGATTGGCGTAGTCTCTCGTCCCTGAACTTGCCCTCGTCGTCGAAGGCGTAGCCGCCCTCCGGCACCGAGCATTCCGGTGTCACCACCTCCATCCGGCAGCGTACCAGAACGGCGCGCAGATGGTTGATGCAGCGTATCCCGCCGAAGGGTCCGTTGGAAGACGAGCAGAGGCCGGCGACCTTGCCGGCAAGTGGCCTGAACGTCCGGCCGCCATCCTTGCGCAGCTGGCTCACCCAGTCGATGCTGTTCTTGAGCAACGGTGGAATGGAGCCGTTATATTCGGGCGTCGCGATCAGCAGCCCGTCATGGGCGGCGATCATCCGGCCGAGCTTGACGGCGTTTTCGGGAATGCCTTCGTCCTTTTCCAAATCCTGGTCGAGGATCGGCAGCGGATAGTCGGCGAGCGAGATGCGGGTCACCTCGGCGCCCTGCATGGCAAGTTCCTTCTGTGCCACGTCGGCGGTCCTGCCGCTATAGGCGCCGCTGCGCACCGAACCGGCGACGACGAGAATTTTCGGGATCACAGCCATGGGTCTGCCTTGTCACCCGATGGGTATAAGACAAGTGCTATTCAAACCCAACGTTTCAATTCATGCGGCCCCGCGTCGGTAGATCCAAAGCTGCGTCGGCGGAATGTTGCGGATGACGAAATGGAAATGCTCGACCGTATAGTCGCCGCGGCCCGGCGGGATCGGCGACAGCGGCCCGTAAGTCAGCTGCACGATCGGCCGGCCCGCCGGGATGCGGTCGAGCAGGCTCTCGACATAGGCGATGCGCTGGGCGACGGGGAAATTGAGCAGCGGCACGCCCGATATCACGGAATCGAAGATCAGGTCGCGCTTGTCGCCAAGCGTCGCGTCGAGATTGAAGGCGTCGCCCTCGATGACGTTGACGCCTGGATAAAGCTGGCGCAGATGGCGCACGAAATCAGTGGAATATTCGACCGCGTAGAGATTCTCAGGCTTTATGCCCTGGGCGAGGATGGCGCGTGTGATGACGCCTGTACCGGGTCCGACCTCGAGCACCGGCAGGCCGGATGTCGGATCGACGATCGAGGCCATCTTGCCTGCGGTGATGGAACTGGTCGGGACGATCGAACCGACCGCCTTCGGCTTATCGATCCAGCCCTTGAAGAACTTCAGCTCGTCGTCGAACTTTTCCGCCAGCGTCTTTCGCAGTCCGGGACTACGCGTCATCGAAAGTCCTCCTCAACGCTCCCTCGCATGCTACTTAACAGTTACGAGGTGCAAGACAAGTCGAATCCCCGGATAAGGTGTTGATGACGCTCGGGAAGCGTTTTCCAGGGATCAGCTTCAGTGCTCGCCGAACGTTTCGAAAAAGTCTTTCATGCGGGCGAAAAATCCGCTCGACTGAGGCGAATTGTCCTTTGAGGAAAGCTGCTCGAATTCCTCCAGCAATTCGCGTTGACGGCGCGAAAGGTTCTGCGGCGTCTCAACCACGGTCTGGATGTAGAGGTCGCCGATATTGGGCTGGCGCAGCACAGGCATGCCCTTGCCCTTGAGGCGGAACTGGCGACCGTTCTGGGTGCCTTCCGGCACCTTCACCTTCGTCTGGGTACCGTCCAGTGTCGTCACCTCGAACGAGCCGCCAAGCGCTGCTGTCGTCATCGAGATCGGCACCTTGCAATAAAGATCGGCCCCGTCGCGCTGGAAGAATTCGTGCGGCTTGACCGCGAGGAAGATGTAGAGATCGCCCGACGGGCCGCCGCGCAGGCCAGCCTCGCCCTCATTGGCCAGCCGGATGCGGGTGCCATCCTCGATGCCGGCAGGGATGTTTACCGACAGCGAGCGCTCCTCGGTGACACGGCCTTGGCCGGCGCATTTCGGGCACGGATCCTTGATGGTCTGGCCGCGCCCCTGGCATTGCGGGCAGGTGCGCTCGATCGAGAAGAAGCCTTGCGTGGCGCGCACCTTGCCGTGGCCGTTGCACATCGAGCAGGTGACGGGCTGGGTGCCAGGCTTGGCGCCGCTGCCCGAGCATTCCGAGCAGGAAATCGAGGCTGGCACCCGAATCTGCGCGGTCTTGCCGGAAAATGCCTCTTCCAGCGTAATTTCCATATTGTAGCGCAGGTCGGCGCCGCGCTCGCGTCCGCCGGACGAGCGGCGCTGGCGCCCGCCCATCATGTCGCCGAAAATGTCTTCGAAAATGTCGGCGAAGCCGCCGGCGCCAAAGCCTTGCGCCCCGCCATTCATACCGCCGTGCTCGAAGGCGGCGTGGCCGAAGCGATCATAGGCGGCGCGCTTCTGCGGGTCCTTCAGTGTCTCGTAGGCTTCGTTGATTTCCTTGAACTTGTGCTCGCAGGCATGGTCGCCTGGGTTGCGGTCGGGATGGAACTGCATGGCGAGCTTGCGAAAAGCGCTCTTGAGCTCCTTCTCGTCGGCGCCCTTTTGCACGCCTAGCGTTTCGTAAAAATCAGCTTTCATGTTTTCCCGCAGTCCGGATAGTCAACGTCTTGAAGCATCGTTGCGTCGTTTGCCGGCACGCTGTTCCGATTTAGGTGTGATGGAGCCGCGATGCCAGTGTCTACGAGGCTTTGTCCGCATTTTTTCGGGCAGCTCAGCGTTTTTCCGGCAAAGGGTTGCAAAAAAGCCCGGCTGTGCGCCGGGCTTTTTCCCTTACCTGTACCGTCAGGCGGTTCAGGCCGACTTCTTCTTCTCGTCGTCTTCGTCGATTTCCTCGAAGTCGGCATCGACGACGTCACTGTCCTTGGCGGCATCAGCCTTGGCGTCGGCTTCGGCGGCTTCCTTCTGCGAAGCCTCGTACATGGCCTGGCCGAGCTTCATCGAGACTTCGGCGAGCGTCTGCGTCTTGGCCTCGATCTCGGTCACATCGTCGCCTTCGGCAGCGGTCTTCAGCGCCGCGATCGCATCGGCGATCGCCGTGCGGTCGGCCTCGGAAACCTTCTCGCCGTATTCCTTCAGAGATTTCTCCGAGGAATGCACCAGCGCCTCGGCCTGGTTGCGGGCCTCGACCAGCGCGCGCCGCTTCTTGTCGGCTTCGGCATTGGCCTCGGCGTCCTTGACCATCTTCTCGATGTCGGCGTCCGAAAGGCCGCCGGACGCCTGGATGCGGATCTGGTGCTCCTTGCCGGTGCCCTTGTCCTTGGCCGAGACGTTGACGATGCCGTTGGCGTCGATGTCGAAGGTGACCTCGATCTGCGGCACGCCGCGCGGCGCAGGTGGGATGCCGACCAGATCGAACTGGCCGAGCGCCTTGTTGTCGGCGGCCATTTCACGCTCGCCCTGGAAGACGCGGATGGTCACCGCCGACTGCGAATCCTCGGCCGTGGAGAACACCTGGCTCTTCTTTGTCGGAATCGTCGTGTTGCGTTCGATCAGCCGCGTGAACACGCCGCCCAGCGTCTCGATGCCGAGCGACAACGGCGTCACGTCGAGCAGCAGCACGTCCTTGACGTCGCCCTGCAGCACGCCGGCCTGGATAGCGGCGCCCAACGCGACGACCTCATCCGGGTTGACGCCCTTGTGCGGCTCCTTGCCGAAGAACTGCTTCACGATCTCCTGGATCTTGGGCATACGGGTCATGCCGCCGACCAGGACGACTTCGTCGATTTCGCCGGCCTTCAGGCCGGCATCCTTGAGCGCCGCCTTGCAAGGATCGATCGTGCGCTGGACGAGATCCTCGACCAGGCTCTCGAACTTCGCCCGCGTCAGCTTCAGCGTCAGGTGCTTGGGGCCGGTGGCATCGGCGGTGATGAAGGGCAGGTTGATCTCGGTCTGCGTGGTGGACGACAGCTCGATCTTGGCCTTTTCAGCCGCTTCCTTGAGGCGCTGAAGGGCGAGCTTGTCGTTCCGCAGGTCGATGCCCTGTTCCTTCTTGAACTCGGCCGCCAGATATTCGACCAGACGCATGTCGAAATCCTCGCCGCCGAGGAAGGTGTCGCCATTGGTCGACTTCACCTCGAACACGCCGTCGCCGATTTCGAGCACCGAAATATCGAACGTGCCGCCGCCAAGGTCATAGACGGCAATCGTCTTGCCTTCCTTCTTGTCCAGTCCATAGGCAAGCGCTGCCGCCGTTGGCTCGTTGATGATGCGCAGCACTTCGAGGCCGGCGATCTTGCCGGCATCCTTGGTCGCCTGGCGCTGGGCGTCATTGAAATAGGCCGGAACGGTGATGACCGCCTTCTCGACCTTCTCGCCGAGATAGGCCTCCGCCGTTTCCTTCATCTTCTGCAGGATCATCGCCGAGATCTGGCTAGGCGACTGCTTCTTGCCGCCGGCCTCGACCCAGGCGTCGCCATTGTCGCCCTTGACGATCTTGTAGGGGACAAGCTTCTTGTCCTTCTCCGTCACCGGATCGTCGTAGCGGCGGCCGATCAGGCGCTTGACCGCGAAAATGGTGTTCTCAGGATTGGTGACCGCCTGGCGCTTGGCCGGCTGGCCGACAAGGCGCTCGCCGTCGCTGTTGATGGCGACGATGGAAGGAGTCGTGCGCGCGCCTTCCGCATTCTCGATGACCTTGGATTCCTTGCCGTCCATGATGGCCACACAGGAGTTGGTTGTTCCCAGATCGATACCGATTACTTTTGCCATTTCTCTAATCTCTCCGCTAAGCAGGCTCTCAGGACCCGTACAGGCGTTCCGACGAAAGCCCCTGTTCACAAGAAATTCCGCTCCGGCAACCGGCATTCGGCGCTGGACGGCTTGGCGCGTATATAAGAACAGGCTGCGTGGCGCGCAAGCATTCTGCGCAAGGCGTTCACCATTCATCGCGGTTGATCGGATTCGGGACCGGCACGCCCGTATTTTCCGGCCGTGATCCAGCCCGGCCCGGCCCGGCCCATGAACCTTTCCGCCTCACCTCGCGACTGACGCTTAGGTGCCGCGTGGTGCGGCCCCGGAAAGGAAAGCCCCATGATCACAGATCCAGAGGCTCCATGGTCTCCGGGAACAGCAGGAGCTCAGCGCGACTATCGCCTTCGGGACCGGGTCGATGCGCTGGGCTTTTCGCTGGTTCCGTTGACCCTGCGCGGACGCAGGCGTATCGTGACGTTGAGGAAAGCAGACAATTCGATCAGGGATGAACGTGCCGGAACGCCGCGCCTTGCCCTGATTTGCGCGCCGGGACCGGAAGTTTCTCCCATGACCTGTGGGGGGAGATCCATGTCTTGCGACCACGGCGCGTTCGTGCGCTCTCGTGCCGGCCGTTTGCGCCGCGCCATCCAGGCTACCAGCGGATTGTCGATCTTGGCGCTCGCCGCTGGGCTCTGGCTCGGTGGCTCGGCCCAGGCTCAGGAAACCCGGATCATCTATCCCGGCTCGATGGCAATGACCGGATTCTCCGGCACCATCATTCCCAATTTCGAGGAAGGCCTGCCGCCGGGCGTCGATCCCGTCGACGAAACCTTCATCGACACGGCGCGCGCGACCTTGCGCATCTTCGACGTCTCAAGGCTGGGCGGGCCGGCGTCTGGCCAATTGGTCTTCACCCCGCCACCGTTCGAGGTCACGGCCGGGCAAATCGGCCAGGTGTTCGGCATCACCTACGACGACGGCGTGCGCGACGGCGTTCCATCGGCCATTCCAAACCTCTATGCCGGCGCCACGTCGCTGCACGGCATCCGCATAGTCACGCCAGACGGCGACGCCGACGGCCGGCCGGAGCGGCAGCGCCGCGGCACGGCTGACGCGGTCTTCATGGACGGCCAGTTCGGCACCGAAAACGGCGGCGGCCCCGGAACGATCTGGAAAATCGACGGCATCACCGGCGCCGTCTCGAAATTCGCCGATATCGACGCCAATAGCGGTCCCGGCATCGGCGACGTCACTTTCGACAATATCCACCGCCAGTTCTTCGCCAGCGATCTCGACACCGGCCTCATCCACCGCATCGACGCCAATGGCGCGCTGCTCGACGCGTTCGACCACGGTATAGCCGGCCGCCCGGCGCACGGGCTTGCCGCCCTTGCCGACGACGGCTCGGTGATTGACATCCAGGGTGCTGCCTTCGACAGCGAGGACCCCGACAGCTGGGGCTACACGCAGGACGAGCGCCGCGTCTGGTCGGTCGCCTATCGTGGCAGCCGGCTCTATTATTCGGTCGGTGATAAGGCGGAGATCTGGTCGGTGGGCGTTGCCGGCGACGGCAGTTTCGCCGGCGACCCGCGCTGGGAACTGACGGTCAAGGCCGACAAGGATTACGCGGTCACCGACATCGCCTTCGACAACGAGGGCTTCATGTACCTGGCCCAGCGCGGCCCGGTGGAGAACCGCTACGACTACAGCCAGTTCGCCGATTCCGGCAAGGGTGAGGTCATCCGCTATTGGCGCGAAAATCCGGACGATCCGGCGACGGAATCGGCCTGGGTGGAAGTGCCGCAGGAATATGCGGTCGGCTTCCCGCAAGACAACCGACAGTCGGCCGGCGGCCTCGACCTGCAATATGGCTACGATGCCGAAGGCAATCTCGATACCGGCGTCTGCACCGACACGCTGGTCGATACCGGCGACAAGTTACGCGACAACCCGGAGCTTGCCGAACAACTCGCAGCCGGCGGGCCGCTCGCCGTGCACGGCGTGCAAATCACGCCGACGGCACTGGCCAAGCCGGCCAACATGCCGCCTTTCGGCTCGTGGTTCGTCGACTTCGACAATTATTTCGAAGACCCGGAAGTCGAAGGCCATGTCGGCGACGTCGAGGTCTGGCGCCCCTGCGAAGGCCGTGCCGGCTATTACGAGCAGGTGCCTGGCGGCTATCTGCCACCGTTCTATCCGCCGGACTTTCCGCCCCCCGGCAATCTGCCTCCTTGCCTCGATGTCGAGGATGTCAGGTATTTCTGCACGCCCTCCGGCCTCGAGGCCGATCTCTATCTCCATGACCATGCCGGCTTTGGCGGCGATTCGATCAGGGCTCTGTCCAGGACCCCTGGCGTTGGGGTGACTTCACCTCTGTCGCATGCGCCCGGCGCGCCATACACGATCGGCATCACCGGCCATTACCCTGGCGATACGGTCGATGTCGGGCTCTGCTTCTACAGGCAGTCCGATACCGACAAGGGTGGCTACTACCCTTGCTGCAAGATGACCTTGCCGCTCAGAACCCCAGCCGTCAGCTGCGAACCGTGAGGAGGGGAAGATGAGCAATCTCGCATTTTTCCCGCCTGCGACAAGCAGCCAATCAACCGGCAAACAATCATTCGTCATGGAGACCATCATGAAACCCCTGTCACTCGCCAGGCGCGGCGTGCGCTGGCTGATGGCGGCCGGTATCGCGGTCGCCATGCTGAGTCCGCTGCAAGGCTTCGCTGAAGACCTTGCTCCGGCCAAGACCAAGCCTGCCGATGCGGTCACTGTCATTCCCGATACCAGGCTCGATTTCGACAATCCTCGCACCGTCAATCCGGAGCCGGGCCGGATCGTGCCCTTGTTCACCAAGAAAGGCACCCAGAGAGGCTGCGACTATGTCGTATACTCGCTGAGCTTTGGCTTGCGCGGCAATCCGCAGGGTCTTGCCAGCCCCGGCCTCGCCGCCGTGCTGAAAAAGGTCAGGCTCGATTTCAGGGACCAGCTCCCGCACGGCCTGCGCATCGTCGGCGTGCATGTGACCGGCGACGGCACCGATGCGTCCGGCGGACCGCTGCCCGGTGCTGTGATCAGCAGTTCGGCTGGCCCGGACGATACCGCGACGGTGTCCGATTTCCGGATTTCCGCCAGCGATCTCGACGGCATCGGCGCTGCGAACGAGCGCGTCATCACGTTCCAGATCACCGCCAAGATCGACCATGCGGCGTTTCCGTCGCCGACGATCGTTCACAACCAGGGCGTGGTCAAGGTGAGCCGCGAACGCGGCGCCGGCATCGAAATCCCGTCGCAGGACCCGGGCAAGCCGGACGACGGCAATTATCTCACGGGTGCAAAGACGTCGATCAAGATCGACGTCACCAGGTGCAACCCGCCGCCTCCACCTCCCGGCAAGGAATGCTTCAAGGTGGAGCGCGGCACGGTCGATTGCGTGCCCGGCGGCGGCGCCTTCATCTACCACATGCCGGTCGGCCCAGAGATGGCTGGCAAATGGGTGCAGCTTTCGACGACGACACCCGGCATCACCATCATTCCCGACACGCAATTGGTGCCGGCCGGCGGCGGTGTGCTCAATTGGAAGATCGTCGGCGCTTCACCCGGCGACGTCATCCACATCATCGTCACCGGTATCGAAACCTATGCCGGCCCGAGGGAGGGCTGGGGCCTGTGCTGCACGCAGACCATCGATATCGTCATCCCGCGTGATCAGCGCTGCCCGCCGAAGGACAAGGAACCGGATCTGAAAGTCGAAAAGCGCGCCGACGTGCAACGTTGCACGATCGGCGGCGGCTGCGACTTCACCATCAGGGTCACCAATGTCGGCGATGCACCCTACCACGGCAAGATCGTGCTCGACGAAGTCACCCTGCCGGCCGGCTCCACCCTCGATTCAGGGCCGAACCCGCCTTGGGTCTGCGCGCCTGGAACCACCCCGATGATTTGCACTCATCCGGTGACCACGCTCAATCCGGGTGCCTCTGTCGACCTCAAGCTCGGCTTCAAGCCGGCCGCAGGCTGGCGAGGCAGCGTCTTGCGCAACTGCGCCACTTACAATTATGCCAGCGGCAAGCCGCTTTTCGGCAGCCAGCAAGACGATCGCGGCTGTGCTTCGATCCCGGTCTGCCGGCGTGGCGATCGTGACCGCGACTGCCGGCCGCCGGTGGAGAAGAAGGTCGACCTGATCCTGAAGAAGCGCGCCCGCACCGAATTCTGTTCGGCCGATGGCGTCTGCACCTTCGTGGTCGACATAATCAACAATGGCAGCGTCCCCTATAATGGGCCGCTGACGGTCGTCGATACCTATCCGGGCGGCGCGCCGGCATCCTCGACCTTCGGCCCGACGCCGCCATGGACATGCGGACCGAACGGTCCCGGCAAGTTCCGCTGCGACAATGCCGGCATCGTGCTGTTGCCTGGCGCCTCGACGCCGATCTTCGTCAGGGCGGTGATGCTGGCCAACTACCGGCCCGACCGTGTCGAGAACTGCGCCGAGGTGAAGGCTATTCCCGGTGAGAACGACATCACCAACAACAGGGCGTGCGCCAAGGAACGCATCCATCATCCGAATGGCGGCCAGCCGGCCCTGCGCATCACCAAGGTGTGCAATGGTTCGCTGGCCGGTGCTGCGGTCGTTTCCTGCCGCATTACCGTCATCAGCCTCGGCACCACTGCCCCGACCGGTCCGGTACGGGTCAACGATGCCGCGACGCTGATAGCCAGCGGAGCGCCGGTCCAGATCCAGACCGTCACCCCAGACGGCGCGGAATGGACTTGCGGACCGGTTCCGGCCAACACACTGTCCTGCCAGATTCCCCGCGCCGTCATGACGCCTGGAACCAGCCGCCATTTCGACGTGACGGTTGCCGCGAACGGCGAATTCGAGAACTGCGCACGCGGCTCCTACGGCCCGGCTCCGGGAGACGACATCGTCTATCCGATCGGTCAGGCCTGCGCCAAGGGCGGCGGGGCCTCGACCATCCGCGTCGAGAAGACCGGTGATGCCGAGTGCAAGCCCGGCCAGCCCTGCTCGTTCGAGATCACCATCACGAACGATGGCGCGAGCGCCTTCTCCGGCCCGGTTCGCATCGGCGATGCGATCGGCGTCGAAGGCCTCGGCCGGCTGGAGGGCGTTGCGATCACCTCGATCGATCCGCCCTTCGGCTGCTCGCCGGAGCCGGCAATCTTGCCTGTGTCCTGCATCGCTCAACTGACGCTCGGCGCCGGGGAAAGCCACGTTCACAACGTGACCGTGGTGCTTCCCGACGACGGTCGCCTGGCAAATCTGCAGGGCACTGTCAATGGTCAGAACTGCGTCGGCGTGCTCTCTCCCGACACGCCGGTGCAAGGCGGCGGCGACGTGTTGTCCCGCGGCGCGGCCAACGTGCAGGGCGATCACGGCAAGGCCTATGCCTGTCATCCCTTCACCATCAGGAATGAGGTGAAGAAGGAATGCTCGGCAGGCTTCGTCATGAACGACGCCGGCAACTGCGTCTGCCCGCCCGGCACGACCTTCCGCAACGGCCAATGCTCGTCCGGCGGCGGCACGGTCATCGTGCCGAAGCCAAAACCTTGCGTTCTGCTCAAAGGCCAGATCCGTACCGAAGACGGACGCTGCGTCTGCCCGCACGGAACCGAACTGGAGAACGGCGCTTGCGTGGGGAAAGAGCCGAAGCCCGAGCAGTGCACCATCCGTGGCCAGATCCACGACGCTGCCGGCGATTGCGTCTGCCCGCGGGGCACGGAAGTCAGGGGTAGTGCCTGCCGGCCAATCCAGCCGAAGCCGGAGCAGTGCACCATCCGCGGTCAGATCCACGACGCCGGTGGCGATTGCGTCTGCCCGCGGGGTACGGAAGTCAGGGGCAATGCCTGCCGGCCAATCCAGCCGAAGCCGGAGCAGTGCACCATCCGCGGGCAGATCCACGACGCCAACGGCGATTGCGTCTGCCCGCGGGGTACGGAAGTGCAAGGCAATGCCTGCAGGCGCAAGAAGCCTGTTGTGGTGGAGTGCCCGATACCCGGTCAGATCCACAACAAGCGTGGCGTTTGCGTCTGCCCGCGTGGGACAGAGCTGCGCGACGGCGCCTGCCGCAAACCGCGGCTGGAGTGCGCACCGGGCGCGCGGCCGATTAATGGCCAGTGCCAGCCGATCCGCAAACCGAGCCTGCTGCTGAATCCAGATGTTCTTCAGCAGCTGCCAAGGCGCAAGCCGCAGCTCGAGCAATAGGATCGCGCGCGAACTTCAAACGGGTGATCATTCGATCAAGAAAACCCCGCCGGAGCGATCCGGCGGGGTTTTTCTTTGGCTGGCAGATGAAAGAGCAGCGAAAACCTGAAGCCGTGGCATCAGCGGAAGGACAAACCGGCTTCCACTTTCCGGACTCGACTCATGGTCTAGGCAGGCGATACAGAGGGTCCGTAAACCGAGGCGTTCGGGAAGACCGCGTCATGAGCAAAAAAACCCTGATCGCGCCATCGGTGCTGGCTTCCGATTTCTCGAAGCTCGGCGACGAGGTCGAGGCGGTGGCGGCCGCCGGCGCCGACTGGATCCATCTCGACGTCATGGACGGGCATTTCGTCCCCAACATCACCTTCGGGCCGCCGGTGATCAAGGCGATCCGCAACCGCACCAAGGCCTTCTTCGACTGCCATCTGATGATCGCCCCCGCCGACCCCTATCTGGCCGCCTTCGCCGAGGCCGGCTGCGACGGCATCACGGTGCACGCCGAAGCCGGGCCGCATCTCGACCGCTCGCTGCAGACGATCAAAAACCTTGGCAAGAAGGCCGGCGTGTCGCTCAACCCCGCGACACCGGAGACGATGATCGAATACGTGCTCGATCGGCTCGATCTTATCCTGATCATGACGGTCAATCCGGGCTTCGGCGGCCAGGCCTTCATTCCGGCGATCGTAGACAAGGTGAAGCGGGTGAAGGCGCTGATCGGTGACAGGCCGATCCGGATCGAGATCGACGGCGGCATTTCGCCGGAAACTGCGCCCCTGGTCACCGCCGCCGGCGCCAGCGTGCTGGTCGCCGGTGCGGCCATTTTCAAGGGCGGCAGCGTCGCAGCCTATCGGGCAAACATCGAGGCAATCAGGGCAGCGGCGGACAAGGCGGCCGGCTGACCGCCGCCGTTCGGCCGGAGACAGCCGCTCGGGGGGACTTTTGAGCAACCATCTGTTCGATGCTTTCCGTGCCCGGATGCCCACGCCCGGACGCCTTTTGATGGAGGCAGAGGACGGGCGCTCGATCAGCTATGGCGAAATGCTGGCGCGCTCCGCTCAACTGGCACATGTGCTGTCGCAGCTGGGCGTCGAAGCCGGCGACCGCGTCGCCGTTCAGGTCGAGAAGAGCCCGGAGGCCATTTTCCTCTATCTCGCCTGTCTGCGTGCCGGCGCGATCTTCCTGCCGCTCAACACCGCCTATACGCTGACCGAGCTCGAGTATTTCTTCAGGGATGCCGAGCCGCGACTGATCGTCTGCGACCCGGCGCGAGTGACCGAGATCGGCGCTTTGGCGCAGGACTCGGGCGCTGCGGTCGCGACACTCGGCAGCAAGGGCGAGGGTTCGTTGACCGATCGGGCCTCTGAGGCGGCCGTGGACTTCCACGACGTGGCGCGCGGACCGGACGACCTTGCTGCGATCCTCTACACCTCCGGCACCACCGGCCGTTCGAAAGGCGCCATGCTCAGCCACGAAAACCTCGCCTCGAATGCGCGGGTGCTGGTCGACCTCTGGCGCTTCACTGCCGCAGACGTGCTGATTCACGCGCTGCCGGTTTTCCACACGCATGGCCTTTTCGTCGCCACCAATGTCGTCCTGATGGCCGGTGCCTCGATGCTGTTCGAAACCAAATTCGACCCGGCCCGCATCGTCTCGCTGCTGCCGCGCGCCACCGTGCTGATGGGCGTGCCGACATTCTACGTCCGCCTGCTGCAGCAGGACGGTTTGAACCGGCAAGCGGCGAAAAACATCCGCCTGTTCATTTCCGGCTCGGCGCCGCTGTTGGCCGAGACGCACAGAGCCTGGCGAGAGCGCACCGGCCACGCCATCCTCGAGCGCTACGGCATGACCGAGACCAACATGAACACGTCGAACCCTTATGATGGCGAGCGGCGTGCCGGCACGGTCGGGTTTCCCGTGACCGGCGTTTCCCTGCGCATCACCGACCCCGAGAGCGGCGAAACACTTGCCAAGGGCGATGTCGGCATGATCGAGGTGAGGGGTCCCAATGTCTTTTGCGGCTACTGGCGCATGCCGGAAAAGACCAAAGCGGAGTTCCGTGACGACGGTTTCTTCATCACCGGCGATCTCGGGCTGATCGATGCCGACGGCTATGTCCACATCGTCGGCCGCGGCAAGGACCTGATCATTTCCGGCGGCTACAATATCTATCCAAAGGAAGTCGAGAGCGAGATCGACGCGCTGCCTGGCGTCGCCGAAAGCGCTGTCATCGGCGTTGCCCATCCGGATTTCGGCGAAGGCGTCACCGCTGTCGTGGTGAGGGCGCCGGGCTCGACCATCAGCGCCGCAGGGATCGTCGAGGCCATCGCCGGGCGCCTCGCCAGGTACAAGCATCCGAAACGGGTGATCTTCGTCGACGAACTGCCGCGCAACACGATGGGCAAGGTGCAGAAGAACCTGCTGCGCGAAGCCTACAAGGACCTCTATACGTCCAAAGCCGGCTAACCCTAACGAGCAGGGCTGCCTGCAAAAACCTTGGCACCATCGATCCAGACGCTTTTAATGTCCAGATCGTCCGACAGCGAAACGATGTTGGCCGCGGTACCGTTGGCGAAGCGCCCGAACCGGTGCGACTGGCCGACCGCCTGCGCCGGATAGAGGGAGGCCATGCGCAAGGCTTCGTCGAGGTCGAGGCCGACGACGCGGTGCATGAAGCGCACCGCGGAAATCATGTCGAGATCCGCGCCCGCCAGCGTGCCGTCGGCAAGTGTCAGCCTGCCATCCTTGCGGTGGATGGTGCGGCCGTTCAGCGTGAACGAGGTCATGTCGGTGCCGATCGTCGCCATGGCATCGGTAACGAGCAGGATCTTGCCCGGCCCCTGCTTGGCGCGCAAGGCGATGGCCATGGTGGCCGAATCGACATGGATACCGTCGGCGATGATCCCGGCATAGAATGCGCCGGTATCGATTGCGGCGCCCGCTAGCCCTGGCTCGCGATTGCCGATCTGGCTCATCGCATTGAACAGATGGGTGACCACCGTTGCGCCGGCCTCGGCAAAGGCGCGAGCCGTGGCATAGCCGATATCGGAATGGCCGATGCTGACGACAATGCCGGCCTTGCTAAGCGCCGACACCTGGCTGGGCTCGACGGATTCGGGCGCCACCGTCGTCAGCAGCACGGGCAGGTTTTTCCGTGCGGCGATCAGCATCGTCTGGTCGGAGTCTAGCATCGGCCGGATCAAAGCCGGGTCATGTGCGCCCTTGCGGGCGATCGACAGATGCGGCCCTTCGAGGTGCAGGCCCAGGAAACCCGGCACCTTCCTCCGTGCCGCCTCGGCTCCGGCCGCAACCGCCGCGGCGGTGATCTCGGACGTGTCGGTGATCAGCGTCGGCAACAGCGCCGCCGTGCCGAAGGGTGCGTGCGCCCGGCAGATGGTCTCGATCGAGGCGACGTCGGGATGGTCGTTGAGCATGACGCCGCCGCCGCCATTGACCTGCAGATCGACGAAGCCAGGCGCCAATATGCCGCCGCCGGTCTCGATACGCGCAACATTGGATGGAATGGCGCCGGCGGCAACAATGGCCTCGACGAGGCCGTCGCGCACGACAAGCGCCGCATTGTCGTGCCAGTCGTCGCCATCGAAAATCCGGGCGCCAGTCAGGGCAAAACGGTCGCTCATAGGGTTTCCGTTACCTTGCGCAGATTGGGCGGCGTGTCGGGGTCGAGGCCGCGATGGCGGGCAAAAGCCTCGACGAAACCATAGAACGACACGATCAGCGTCAGCGGGTCGGTCAGCGGATGACCGGTTGCGACATGCGGCAGGCGCTGAGCGCTCTTTGCCTTGTTCGACGTCACAAAGACGGCAGCGCCCTTGCCGGCCAGGCTGTCGGCGGCATCGGCCACCGATGGCTCGGACGCATCGCGAGCAGCCAGAGCCAGCACCGGGAAAGCGGGACCGACCAGCGCCAGCGGGCCGTGCATGACCTCGGCGGCACTATAGGCTTCCGCATGCATGGCGCAGGTTTCCTTGAATTTCAGCGCCGCCTCGTTGGCGATCGCCGCCGACGGGCCGCGGCCGAGAATGAACAGCGATTTCGGCGTCTCGAGTGCCCCAGCCAGCGCCATCCAGTCGCAGGCGATCGCCTTGCGAAAATGCTCCGGCAAGCGCGCGAGCGCCACCAGGAGTTTCTCGTCGCCGGTGCAATGCGCCATCAAGGCGAGTCCTGCGACGGCTGAATTGACGAAGGTCTTCGTCGCCGCGACGCTGCGCTCCGGTCCGGCCAGGATGTCGATTGCGTAGTCCGAAGCCCGCGCCAGCGGCGAATCGGCGGTGTTGGTGATGGCGACGGTCAGCGAACCGCCGGTCCTCGCCGCTTGCGCCATTGCAACGATGTCCGGGCTCTTGCCGGACTGCGAGATCGCCAGGCAGGCCGAGCCGCCCAGCTTCAGCTTGGCGCCATAGATCGAGGCGATCGACGGGCCGACCGATGCAACCGCCAGCCCGGCGGTCAGCTCCACGGCATATTTCATGAAGGTTGCGGCATGGTCGGACGAGCCGCGCGCCACGGTGACGACGAAATTCGGATCGCGCTCGCGAATGCCGCGTCCAGCTTCCGTCAGCACCGCGGCCGAGCCATCGAGCAGGCGGGCGGTGGCCTCCGGGATCTCCTCGATCTCGCGCCGCATATGGGTCGTTGTCGCGGTCATGGCCGGCCCTCTTCGCCCGGCCCGCTCAGCCGGAGTTCGGCGACAAAATCATAGGCGTCGCCCCTGTAGATGGAGCGGGTAAACTCGATCACCTTGCCGCTCGCCAGATAGGAGATACGCTCGATGTGCAGGCCGGCAATGCCCGGCGGTACTTCCAGCAGATGTGCGTCGCCATCGCCGAGATTGGTGGCGGAAATGCGCTGCACCGCCCGCACCGGCCTGTTGCCGGTCTTTTCCAACGCGGCGTAGAGCGACGAACCAATCGCCGCCGGATCGGGCAGCACGCTTGTCGATAGCGAGGCGCGCTCGATCGCCAGCGGCGTGTCGTTGGCGATACGAAGGCGCGCCACGCGCGCCACCAATTCGTTCGACGCCAGGCCGAGCACCATCATCTCGTCGGGCGACGGCGGATAGAGGCCGCGGTCGAGCCAAGCCGAACGCACCGCCATGCCGCGCCGCGCCATGTCTTCGGTAAACGAGGTCAGCATCGACAGCGACTGCTCGACGCGCTCCATACGTGGCGCAACGAAGGTACCGGAACCATGGCGCTGGACGAGGATGCCGCCCTTGACCAGGTCCTGCACCGCCTTGCGCACGGTGACGCGCGAAATGTCGGCCTTGCTAGCGATGTCGCGCTCGGAAGGCAGCGCATCGCCAGGTCCGATCAGCCCGCGTTTGACCGCATCCTCGATGCTCTTCCTGAGCTGCAGATAGAGCGGCGCGCCACTCTGCGACGATTGTTTCAGCGCCGCGAATATCTGGTCGGCGGCCTCACTCATCGAGCTGCCTCCGCCGTGTTTGCGAAAATCCGAACCGCCATCTGCACCGCGCCGCCCAGCGCGTCATCGAGCGGCGGTTTCAGCAGCGCCCGGTAGCGGGCCGACAGGCGCGGCGCATAAAGCGGCGCCAGCCCGCCGAGCAGGCAGAGCGGATCGTCGCCGCCGAGGTCGAGCACGCCAAGCGCTGCCTCGACATCGGCGACCGCCTTGTCGAGGATCCAGATAGCGACGGCGTCGCCTTTTTCGGCATGTTCGAACACCTTGGGCGCGAAGCCGCCGAAATCGCCGGGCTTGGCGTTGGTGGTGAACTCGACCACATCCTCGGGATTGTTGCGGAAGATGGTGAGCATGGCCTGCGTCAGTGGCGAGCCTTCGCGGATGCCGTCATAGGCGAGCAGCGTCTGCTCGAGCAGGTCGCGGCCGATACGGGCGCCGCTGCCCTGGTCGCCGACCTGGAACCCCCAGCCGCCGATGGCGCGCGACTTGCCTTGTTTGCGTGCCATATAGGCGGTGCCGGTGCCGAGTATGGCCATGGCGCCGTCGCCGGAGCCAACCGCGCCTTCCAGCGCGATCTCGGCGTCGGTCTCGACACGGCTGATGCGAAACGGCAGGATCGCTTCGAGCTGCTGCCGGTAGGTGCCGACATTGGCGCCGGCAAGACCGAGAACGGCCGGAGTTTGCGGGATCAGTGCGGGATCCCTGCCCGCGGCGACAAAGGCCTGCTGCGCTGCGTCGACGATGTTCGTCCTGGCGCCGGTGAGATCCGTTCGGATGTTGGCGGCACCGCTTTTGGCGCGGCCGAGGACGCTGCCGTCGGCCGTTGCAAGGGCCGCCCTGCAGCTGGTGCCGCCGCCATCGATGCCGAGCACGAATTTCACGCGATTTCTCCTCCGGGCGGATAATACCAATAAAATACCAATAGCCAAGGATTAATTTCCGTTTCAAAAAAGTTAAGACGTAGTTTGTTGGAAAATCAGCCAATTTCGTTCGCAAGCCTGCACCGCCGCAAGGATTTCATTAATGCGTGTGGACAAGTGGTATTTTTTTGGTATGGTTTTCTCGATTGGAGGAAAGCGGATGGCCGAAACGCGCACCGAAGCGCTTCACCAGAATGCCGAGGGACTGGATATCCAGGCCCCGGAAGCCATCCTTTCCTCTTTGGCCAACGCACAGATCGAGGCCGCCAAGGCCGTGCACGGCGCCATTCCCGCTATTGCCGCGGCAGCCGAAATCATCGCAAGCAGACTGAAAAGCGGCGGCAAGCTCGCCTATGCGGCTGCCGGCAGTTCGGGCCTGATGGCACTGGCCGATGCGCTTGAGCTGCCGGGCACTTTCGGCATCCAACGCGACCGCATCGCCATCCTGATCGCCGGCGGCGACGAGGCCTTCAAGACACTGGCCGGCGGGCCGGAGGACGACACCGAGGAAGCTTCGGCAGCAGTTGCCGCCGCCCGCATCGGCAAGGGCGACTGCCTGATCGCCGTCTCGGCCAGCGGCTCGACACCTTATGCAGTCAGGGCGATCGAGGACGCCAGGCGCCGCGGTGCGGCGACCATTGCCATCGCCAACAACAGGGATGCGCCGCTGTTGCGGCTGGCCGACATCGCCATCCTGCTCGAAACGCCACCGGAGCTGATTGCCGGCTCAACGCGCATGGGCGCAGGCACCGCCCAGAAGATCGCGCTCAACATGCTGTCGACGCTCGCCGCCATCCATCTCGGCCATGTCCTTGACGGCTACATGGTCAACCTCATGGCCGACAACATCAAGCTGCGCGACCGCGCCGCACGCATCGTCGCCGCCGTCAGCGGGCGCGACAAGGACGAGGCGGCACGCCTGCTCGAAAGGAGCGGCGGCGTCGTCAAGACCGCTATTCTGCTCGCCGCCGGCGCCGCCAGCGCCGATGCAGCCGAGAAGATATTGGAAGGGACCGGCCACAAGCTGCGGCCGGCCCTTTCCGCGATCGAGGGGAGCAAGGGGCGCAATGCCTCTGTTCTCATCAAAACCGAACCTGAAAAAGGTCAACAGGGAGACTGAGCATGACAACGAAGCTACTGACGGCACTTCTTCTCGGCACCAGCATTCTCGGCTCCGCCGGGGTGGCTTATGCCGACGACGTAACGCTCAACATCGAAAGCTGGCGCGGCGACGACCTTGCCATCTGGAAGGACAAGCTGATCCCGGCCTTCGAAGCCAAGAACCCGGGCATCAAGGTGGTGTTCGCGCCGTCGGCGCCAACCGAATATGACGCCGCCCTCGGCGCCAAGCTCGCCGCCGGCTCGGCCGGCGACCTGATCACCTGCCGCCCGTTCGACAAGTCGCTGGAGCTCTTCAAGAAGGGCAACCTCGCCGACATCTCGACCCTGCCCGGCATGGAGAACTTCTCCGACGTCGCCAAGGCCGCCTGGCAGACCGACGACGGCAAGTCGAGTTTCTGCGTGCCGATGGCCTCCGTCATCCATGGCTTCATCTACAACAAGGACGCCTTCGACAAGCTCGGCATCAAGGTGCCGGAGACGCGCGACGAATTCTTCGCCGCGCTCGACAAGATCAAGGCCGACGGCACCTACATCCCGATGGCGATGGGCACCAAGGACCTCTGGGAAGCGGCGACCATGGGCTACCAGAACATCGGCCCGAACTACTGGAAGGGCGAGGAAGGCCGCCTGGCGCTGATCAAGGGCGAGCAGAAGCTGACCGATCCGCAGTGGGTCGAGCCCTTCAAGGAACTGGCCAAGTGGAAGGACTATCTCGGCGACGGCTTCGAGGCGCAGACCTATCCGGACAGCCAGAACCTGTTCACGCTCGGCCGCGCCGCCATCTACCCGGCCGGTTCGTGGGAGATCGGCCTTTTCAACACGCAGGCGCAGTTCAAGATGGGCGCCTTCCCGCCGCCGGTGCAGAAGGCCGGCGACACCTGCTACATCTCCGACCACACCGACATCGGCATGGGCCTCAATGCTGCCTCGAAGAACGCGGATGCGGCCAAGACCTTCCTGTCCTGGGTGGCCTCGCCTGATTTTGCCACCATCTACGCCAACGCGCTGCCGGGCTTCTTCAGCCTGAACAACACCCCGGTGAAGATGGAAGACCCGCTGGCCCAGGAATTCGTCTCCTGGCGCGGCAAGTGCAAGTCGACGATCCGCTCGACCTACCAGATCCTGTCGCGCGGCACGCCGAACCTTGAAAACGAGACGTGGGTTGAATCGGCCAACGTCATCAACGGCACCGACACGCCGGAAGCTGCCGCCAAGAAGCTGCAGGACGGCCTCGATAGCTGGTACAAGCCGGCGAAGTAAGAGCGCGGCGAAGCGTTGTCTCCCCCCTCGAGGGGGAGATGTCGCCGAAGGCGACAGAGGGGGTCGGTCGAGGCAGGCTGCGGCTTGATCGCTGCTGGAAAGCACGGTCGAACGACGATGGCGCGCTGCCTCTGCCGACCCCACCCGCCTCGCTTTGCGAGGCACCCTCCCCTCGAGGGGGAGGGAGGCGCCGCGCCCTTTGACGGCAATAGCAAGACCTGATCGGCGGGGACCGAACGCATGGCCGCAGCACCGAAAAGACCGTTCCGTTGGCATATCGGCGTTTTCCTGGCGCCGGCAGTGCTGGTCTATACGGCGATCATGATCCTGCCGCTGGCCGGCACGCTGCAGCTGTCGCTGTTCCGCAACATCAATCAGTCGCAGGTCTTCGTCGGACTGGAAAATTTCCGCATGCTGTTCGGTGATCCCAACTGGTCGGTCAATTTCTGGAACGCGCTCAGGAACAATGTCTGGTTCTTCATCATCCACATGCTGGTGCAGAACCCGATCGGCGTCCTTTTGGCCGCACTTCTGTCCAGCCCTAGGCTGCGGTTTTCCGCCTTCTACCGCACGGCGATCTTCGTGCCGACGATCCTGTCCTTCGTCATTGTCGGCTTCGCCTGGAAGCTGATTCTGTCGCCGCTATGGGGCGTGGCGCCGCATATGATGGACCTGGTCGGCCTGAAAAGCCTGTTCACGCCCTGGCTCGGCAAGGCGCAATATGCGCTGACCGCGCTCAGCCTGATCTCGGTCTGGCAGTTCGTCGGCATCCCGATGATGCTGATCTATGCGGCACTGCTGTCCATTCCCGAAGAGGTGATCGAAGCAGCCGAATGCGACGGCATCACCGGGATGGCGCAGTTCTGGAAGATCAAGCTGCCGCTCATCCTGCCGTCGATCGGCATCATCTCGATCCTGACCTTCGTCGGCAATTTCAACGCTTTCGACCTGATCTACACCGCGCAAGGGGCGCTGGCCGGGCCGAACTATTCAACCGATATTTTCGGCACCTTCCTCTACCGCGCCTTCTTCGGTTTCCAGCTGCAGGTCGGCGATCCCAACATGGGCGCGGCGATCGCCACGATGATGTTCCTGATCATCCTGGGCGGCGTCTGCGTCTACCTGTTCCTCGTGCAGACGCGCCTGCGTCGCTACCAGTTCTGAGGCGCCACATGAGCACGGCAACCCGCTCGCTGCCCCGCACCATCGGCGCGCATGCGATCCTTCTGACCTACACCGCAATCGCGCTGTTTCCGGTCATCCTCGTGATCATGAATTCGTTCAAATCACGCGCAGGGATTTTCGGCGCGCCGCTGACGCCGCCGACGCCAGGTACCTTCGACCTGATCGGCTACACGACGGTGATCGGCCAGGGCGATTTCATCCACTATTTCCAGAACAGCCTTGTCGTCACCGTCGCCTCGCTGTTCTTCGTGCTTTTGTTCGGCGCCATGGCGGCTTTCTCGCTGTCGGAATACCGCTTCCGCGGCAATTCGCTGATGGGGCTCTATCTGGCGCTCGGCATCATGATCCCGATCCGCCTTGCCACCGTCGCCATCCTGCAATTGATGGTGGCGAGCGGGCTGGTCAACACGCTGACGGCGCTGATCCTGGTCTACACGGCGCAGGGCCTGCCGCTTGCCGTCTTCATCCTGTCGGAATTCATGAAGCAGGTCTCGGACGATCTGAAGAATGCGGGCAGGATCGACGGCCTGTCCGAATACACCATCTTTTTCCGGCTGGTGCTGCCGCTGGTGCGCCCATCGATGGCGACGGTCGCGGTCTTCACCATGATCCCGATCTGGAACGATCTGTGGTTCCCGCTGATCCTGGCGCCGTCGGAGGAGACCAAGACAGTGACGCTCGGCGCGCAATTGTTCCTCGGCCAGTTCGTCACCAACTGGAACGCCATCCTGGCGGCACTGTCGCTGGCGATCATGCCGGTGCTGATCCTCTACGTCATCTTCTCGCGGCAGCTGATCCGCGGCATCACTTCGGGGGCCGTCAAGTGAGTGAGGGTCGGGACGCGATCATTCGAGGCCTCACCGAGTCGGCAACCCGCCACAGATTCCGCGGCGTTCGCAACACAAACTATTATCGCGAATGGCCGGAAACGGTCTGTCTGCTTAACCTTCAGAAGTCTGCCTGGGGACCGCAGTTCTATCTCAATGCAGCTGTCTGGCTGACTCGGTTCGGGATCGAGCGTCGACCGAAGGAATACAACTGTCATATCATCTGGCGTGTCAACTCCCTGATGGTTAGCGAGCAATCCAAGGCATTCACCGAGGCGCTGGATCTGGACCGTCCGTTGCCGGACGACCGGAGGTCTTCTCTGATCAAAGAGGGAGTCGATACATACGGGTTCGGACTTCTGGCACGTTGTGAAAGCGAAAAGGCTGCTCTGCAGATCGCCAGTGAGTATGGATCGAGTATTAGGATGGACCTGAAAGCCCGCGCTCTACTAAAGGCAAACTGAAATGGACCAACCCCTTCGCGTTGTCATCGCCGGCCTCGGCAATATGGGGCGCAGCCATGCGTTGGCGTATCACACCAATCCGGGATTCCAGATCGCCGCGCTGGTCAACCGCTCCGATGTGCCGCTGCCGGAAGGGCTTTCGACCTACGCCATCCGGCGTTCCTTCGACGAGGCGCTACGCGACGAAAAGCCCGATGTCGCCTGCATCGCCACCTATTCCGACAGCCATGCTGACTATGCCGTCAAGGCGTTCGAGGCCGGCTGCCACGTCTTCCTCGAAAAGCCGCTGGCAACCACCGTCGCAGATGCAGAGCGCGTCGTCGCCGCCGCCAAGGCCAACGGCAAAAAACTGGTGATCGGCTATATCCTGCGCCACCATCCGTCCTGGATCAGGCTGATTGCCGAGGCGCGGAAGCTCGGCGGCCCTTACGTGTTCCGCATGAACCTCAACCAGCAATCCTCCGGACATACCTGGGAGACGCACAAGCAGCTGATGCAGACGACGTCGCCGATCGTCGACTGCGGCGTGCATTATCTCGACGTGATGCTGCAGATCACCGACGCCAGACCAGTCGAGGTGCGCGGCATGGGACTGAGGCTGAGCGACGAGATCGCGCCGTCGATGTACAATTACGGTCATCTGCAGGTGCTGTTCGACGACGGTTCGGTCGGCTGGTACGAGGCCGGCTGGGGGCCGATGATTTCGGAGACGGCTTTCTTCGTGAAAGACGTGATCTCGCCCAATGGCTGCGTGTCGATCGTCATGAAGGAGGGTGTCAGGTCCGACGACATCGACACCCACACCAAGACCTCGACCATCCGCCTGCACAGCGCGGCGACCGGAGCCGACGGCAAATTCGCCAAACCGGACGAGATGCTGTCGATGCAAGGCGAGCCCGGCCATCAGGACCTTTGCGACCTGGAACAGGCGTTTGTGCTGAAGGCGGTCCGCGAGGATCTGGACTTGACCCGTCACATGGACGACGCGGTGAAGTCGCTCGCCGTCTGCCTTGCCGCAGACGAGAGCGTGCGCAGCGGCCTCGCCGTGAAACTCTAGAACAGGGACGACGCCGTGGGCTCGCTGAACATCGAGAACGTGAAAAAGGCCTTCGGGCCGGTCGAGGTGCTGAAGGGCATCAACCTCGAGGTGACGGATGGCGAGTTCGTCGTCTTCGTCGGTCCATCTGGCTGCGGGAAGTCGACGCTGCTCAGGGTCATTGCCGGGCTGGAGGACTCGACCTCGGGCCGCGTGGTGATCGACGGTGCGGACGTCTCCGCAACGCCGCCGGCCAAGCGCGGTATCGCCATGGTGTTCCAGACCTATGCGCTCTATCCGCATCTGACGGTGAAGAACAACATGGGCCTCGGCCTCAAGCAGGCGGGCACGCCGGCGGCCGAGATCGACCGCCGCATCGGCATCGCCTCGTCGATGCTGTCGCTGGAGCCCTACCTCTCGAGGCGGCCGGCCGAGCTTTCCGGCGGTCAGCGCCAGCGCGTCGCCATCGGCCGCGCCGTGGTGCGCGAGCCCAAGCTTTTTCTGTTCGACGAGCCCCTGTCCAACCTCGATGCCGCGCTGCGCGTCAACACCAGGCTGGAGATCGCGCAATTGCATCGCCGGCTGAAGGCCACGATGATCTATGTCACCCACGACCAGGTCGAGGCGATGACGCTGGCCGACAAGATCGTCGTGCTGAACGCGGGAAAGATCGAGCAGATCGGCGGACCGATGGAGCTTTACAATTCGCCGGCAAATGAATTCGTCGCCGGCTTCATCGGCTCACCGAAGATGAATTTCGTCGACGGCGCCAGGCTTGGCGAAACGGCAAAGACCATCGGCGTCCGTCCCGAACATTTGACGGTCGATCCCAGATCCGGCGCCTGGAAAGGCACGGTCGTCCATGCCGAGCACCTTGGCGCCGACACCAACCTCTATCTCGACTGCGAGAAGGCCGGCTTGATCACAGTGCGCATCTTCGGCGTCTATAACGCCGAACCTGGTGCCACGCTCTATGCGACGCCGGATCCGGCAAAGACATACCGGTTTGGAGCCGATGGGAAGGTGCTGAAGTAGCGCAGGCGCCGACTCCCCTTCTCCCCTTGTGGGAGAAGGTGGCCGAGCGAAGCTCGGTCGGATGAGGGGTGTTGGACGATCGCTACGCTGAAGGCGTAAGCGACGGAAATCCTTCGATGTTTTCTCGTCGCGTTTCTTCCAGCACCCCTCATCCGTCTCGGCGCTGCGCGCCGATCCACCTTCTCCCACAAGGGGAGAAGGAAGAGCGCCTACGCATCCGCCTTGAACGTCTGCTTCTGGATGCCCAGCCCCTCGATACCGAGCTCGACCACGTCGCCGGGCTTCAGGAAGACCGGCGGCTTCATGCCGAGGCCGACGCCGGGCGGCGTGCCGGTCGAGATGATGTCGCCCGGGTGCAGCGACATGAACTGGCTGAGATAGGAGACGAGATAAGCGACGCCGAAGACCATGGTCTTGGTCGAGCCGTTCTGCATCGTCTTGCCGTTGACCGTCAGCCACATCGGGATGTTCTGCGGGTCCTTGACCTCGTCCTTGGTCACCAGCCACGGGCCGATCGGCCCGAACGTGTCGCAGGACTTGCCCTTGGTCCACTGGCCCTGGCGCTCGGCCTGGAAGGCGCGCTCGGAGACGTCGTGCGCGACGCAATAGCCGGCGACATAATCCAGCGCCTCGGCCTCGGTGACATACTTTGCAGTCTTGCCGATCACCACGCCGAGCTCGACCTCCCAGTCGGTCTTCACCGAGCCGCGCGGGATCAGCACGTCGTCGTTCGGCCCGACAATAGCCGAGCTTGCCTTCATGAAGATGATCGGCTCCGGCGGCACGGTGGCGCCGGTTTCGGCGGCGTGGTCGGAATAGTTGAGACCGATGCAGATGAATTTGCCGGTGCCGGCGACGCAGGCGCCGATCCGCGGCTTGCCGGAAACCGCCGGCAGCGTCTTCGTGTCGAGCTTCGACAATGTCTCGAGCGATGCCGGGTCAAGTGCCTTGCCGGCAATGTCGGTGACATGGGCGGAGAGGTCGCGGATCGTTCCATCGGCATCGAGCAGGCCGGGGCGTTCGCTCCCCGCCTCGCCATAGCGCAGCAGTTTCATGCAGTTTTCTCCCAGTTGCGACCAGAGGCCGTTTGCAAACTCGCTCCGCTGCGGCGAATGGCGTGGGTTTCGAGAACCGGAGCGGAGCGTACTTAAAGTACGTGAGCACCGGAAGCGCAGAAAGCCGCGTCAGGCGCCCGGCGGAGTAGGGTTTTCAAATGGCCTCTTAGATCGACCAGCCACCGTCGATATTATAAGCTTGCCCCGACGTATAGGTGGCGCCGGCCAGATAGACGGCGAGATCGGCGATTTCCTCGGGCGTGCCGAGCCGGCCCATCGGCTGGCGGGCGATGAAGGCGGCGCGAGCTGCTTCGTAGTCGCCCTGCGCATGCATGCGGTCCTGCAGCGACGGGCTTTCGACCGTGCCCGGACAGATCGCATTGCAGCGTATGCCCTTGCCGACATAGTCGGCGGCGACCGACTTGGTCAGGCCGATGACGGCTGCCTTGGTTAGGCCATATACGAAGCGGTTCGGCACGCCCTTGGTCGAACTGGCCAGCGATGCCATGTTGATGATCGAGCCGTCGCCGCGCTCCAGCATGCCGGGCAGCACGGCGCGGATGGTGCGGATCATCGAGCGGACATTGAGATCATAGGCAAAGTCGAGATCGCCGTCCTTCATCTCGAGGATCGAGCCGGAATGGACGAAGCCGGCGCAATTGAACAGCACGTCCACGGCGCCGATCTCGGCAAAAGCGGCGTTCACCGCCTCGTCGTTCAGCACGTCGAGCTTGCGGGTCTTGATACCGGGCGTCTTGCCGAGGTCGGCGAGCACCACCTCGTTGATGTCGGTGGCATGGACGACCGCGCCGGCCTTGGCGAAAGCCAGCGCACTTGCCCGGCCGATGCCTTGCGCCGCCGCCGTGACGACAACGATCTTGCCTGTCAGATCCGCCATGCTTCTCTCCTCGCCCGTCTGTGATCGTTCGGCTTTTTACCGGCACAAGGCCGGGGCGCAATGTGCCAGCCGGGCAGTACCATCCCGCCTGTTTCGATATTCGCCCTGCCAACCAAATGTTTTTTCTCGGTAAAGAACATTTGTTGGCCCGTCAAGCCCGGACGTCCCTCCGGGACACTCAGTCGCCGTAGGGCACCCAGACGTTCTTGACCTCGATCGCACGGCGCAGCAAGGCATCGCCGGCTGCTTCGTTCGAGGGCCAGTCGAGGCTGTGGCCGTTGCCGGTCCAGACGCGTTTGAGATTGCCGATGGACTCGGCCTCGGCCTTGGCGCAAGTCTCGGCGTCGGCGAACACCCAGAGCCCGTCGACATCGTCATGCTTGGCCAATACGCCGGCAAGCTCGGCGCTACGGCCGGTGACGATATTGATGGCGCCTGCCGGAACGTCGGAATATTCGATGACCTGGTAGAGGTCGGTGGCAAGCAGCGGGTATTTTTCGGATGGCACTGCGACTACGGTGTTGCCCATGGCAAGCGCCGGCGCCACCAGCGAGATCAGGCCAAGCAGAGGCGCGTTGTCCGACGCGACGATACCGACGACCCCGACCGGTTCGTGCAGTGCCAGCGTGACGGCGCGGGCCGGCGGCTGGTGGACGCGGCCCTCGAATTTGTCGGCCAAGCCGGCATAGAGGAACAGGCGCTCGATCGACAGCTCGACCTCGTCACGCGCCGCCTTGGCGGTCGCGCCGGTGAGCTGGGTCAAACGGGCGGCAAACTCGTCGGCGCGGCCGGACAGATTTTCGCCCAGGTAGTAGAGCACTTGGCTGCGGTTGTGGGCGGTCGCCTCCGGCCAGGCCTTGCAGGCGCGCGCGGCCGCGACGGCGTCGCGGATATCCTTGCGGTTGCCGAGACCGACCTCGCTGGCAAGCTTGCCCTTGGCGGTGGCGACGGCGAAGGAATAATTGCCGTCCGGCCGGACCTGCTTGCCGCCGATGAACAGCTTTGCCGTGCGGTCGATGGCATCGCCTTCGGCCTGCTCGACAGGTTGCGCCGAAGACGTTGCCGGTTTGATGATCGGGCCGAGCGGCAGTTTTGCCGAGAGATATTCGAACATGCCCTCGCGCCCGCCTTCGCGGCCAAAGCCGCTCTCGCGGTAGCCGCCGAAGCCGCAGGAGGCGTCGAACATATTGGTGCCGTTGACCCAGACGACGCCGGCCTTCAATTGCGGCGCGACGTGCAGGGCAAGATTGATGTTCTCGCTCCACACCGAAGCAGCCAGGCCATAGCGCGTGTTGTTGGCGAGCTCGACCGCTTCCTCGGTGTTGCGAAAGGTCATGGTGGCGAGCACCGGCCCGAACACCTCTTCCTGTGCCAGAATGTTAGCCGGCGAAACACCTGTCGCCAGCGTTGGCAGATGGTAATAGCCCGAGGAGGGCAGCGCCGAGTCCGGCTGCCAGCAGATCGCGCCCTGCTTGGCGCCCTCGGCGATCAGGCCCTTGACGCGATCGAGCTGAGTCAAGTCGACCAGCGGGCCGATATCGGTGTTCTTGTCGAGCGGGCTGCCGACGCGCAGCCGGCTCATCCGCGTCTTGACCTTGGCGATGAAGGCATCGGCGATGCCTTCCTGCACCAGAAGGCGCGAGCCGGCACAGCACACCTGGCCTTGGTTGAACCAGATACCGTCGACCAGACCCTCGACGGCGCTGTCGAGGTCGGCATCCTCGAAAACGACGAATGCCGACTTGCCGCCAAGCTCCAGCGACAGTTTCTTGCCCGAACCGGCGGTGGCTTTGCGGATGATCTTGCCGACCTCGGACGAACCGGTGAAGGCAATCTTCTGGATGCCGGGATGATTGACGATTGCCCCACCCGCTTCCGGCCCGCCCTGGACGATGTTGACGACGCCCTTCGGCACGCCTGATCGTTCACAGATCTCGGCGAACAGGATGGCGGTGAGCGGCGTGAATTCCGCGGGTTTGAGCACCACGGTGCAGCCGGCGGCGAGCGCCGGCGCGATCTTCCAGGCCAGCATCAAGAGCGGGAAGTTCCACGGGATGATCTGGCCGACGACGCCGACCCCCTTATGGCCTGGAAAATCCCTGTCCAGCGCCTGCGCCCAGCCGGCATGATGGATGAAATGGCGGATGGCCAGCGGCACGTCGATGTCGCGGCTTTCGCGGATCGGCTTGCCGTTGTCGATCGATTCCAACACCGCGAACAGCCGTTGGTGGCGCTGCATGGCGCGGCCGATCGCGTAGAGCACTTTGGCGCGTTGATAACCGGTGCTGGCGCTCCATTTCGGCAGCGCTTTTGTGGCGGCCGAAACCGCCGCGTCGATATCGGCGGCACCGGCATCCGACACCTTGGCCAGCAGCTTTCTCGAGGACGGATCGCTGGTGTCGAAGGTTTTGCCTCCGCTGGCTGCCTTCCAGTCGCCGCCGATAAACAGCGCTTTGCCGAAATCCCGCGCGGCAAGCCACGCATCCGCCTCGTTGCGCGCCTCCGGCGCCGGGCCATATTCCATGGCGTGATAGCGTTCGAGAATGTTCATGGCGCGCTCCGAATCACGCCATCGCGTGGCGATGATTGGCCGAGTAGTGGCCGGTCAGATGATGCTCGAGCTGGCGCTCGATGTCGGTCAAAAGGCTCGATGCTCCGAAGCGGAACAGCTCCGGCTCCAGCCACGGCCGGCCCAGTTCTTCTTTCATCAGCACCAGCCAGTCGAGCGAGGCTTTTGCCGTGGAAATGCCACCGGCCGGCTTGAAGCCGATGAGATAGCCGGTTTCCTCGAAATAGGCGCGGATGGCGCGTACCATGGCAAGGCCGACCGGCAGCGTCGCGTTGACGCTTTCCTTGCCGGTCGAGGTCTTGATGAAATCTGCACCCGCCATCATCGCCACCATCGAGGCGAGCATGACGTTGCGCAGCGTCGCGAGGTCGCCGGTGCCGAGGATCACCTTCAGATGGGCCTCGCCGCAAGCGGCGCGCATCGAGACAATCTCGTTATAGAGCTCCTGCCATTTCGCCCCGAATACCAGGCCGCGCGGGATGACGACGTCTATCTCGTCGGCGCCGTCGCGGACCGATGCTTCGATCTCTTGCAGGCGCGTAGAAAGCGGTGCAAGGCCATGCGGGAAGGCGGTCGAAACGGCGGCGACATGGACGCCGCTGCCGCGCAGCGCTTCTACGGCGGTGGCGACGAAGGGATGATAGACGCAGACCGCCGCCGGGCGGATCTTTTCACCAGTAATGCCCAGCCCCTCGACGACGTCGCGGCGGAACGGGTTGACTGCCTTGGCACAGAGCCTGCGCACGCGCTCTTCCGTGTCGTTCGAGTTCAGCGTCGTCAGGTCCATGCAGGCGACCGCGCGCAGCAGCCAGGCCGCCTGGTTATCGGCCTTGATCGAGCGTCTTTTGGTCAGGCTGGCGACGCGGCGTTCCAGCGCCGAGCGGTTGACGCCGCGCATCGATTCCATGAAGCCGAGATCGAGCCTCATGCCGGGATTGCGAGCAATGCCATGGGCTTGCGGCATCGGCGCATTGGCGGCGGCGCGCGCCGGCAGCGGCGTGATCTTGGACGTGCCGAGATCGGTTTCGCGGATTGTGCTGCTCATCTCCTGCCCCTTGTTCAGCGACTTATGCCGAAGATAGACCGTGAAGCAGCGCTTCACGAGTCCTTCAAGCGGTCATAACGGAAAAAGACAGTCAAGGCAGCCGATTTTTGACCGCATGATCAAAATCAGGGTCTCGAACCAGTGGACGCTGAACTGCGCGTCTCAGCCGACGAAGGCGCGCTCGACGACGAAGCTTGCCGGATGGTGCAGCGAGCCTTCCTGGAAGCCGAGGCTTTCGGCCAGTTCCTTGACGTCCTTGAGCATATGCATCGAGCCGCAGATCATGATGCGGTCGGTCTCGGGATTGAGCCTGTCGATGCCGAGATCGGTGTAGAATTTGCCCGAGCCGATCAGCGCGGTGATGCGGCCCATGCGCACGGAGGTCTCGCGCGTCGTCGAATTATACAGCGTGACGCGGCCGCCGGTCAGTTCGCCGATCAGCGGATCGTTCTCCAGTGCGGCCACCAGCTCCTTGCCGTAGGTGAGCTCGGCATTGTCGCGGCAGGTATGGGTCAGGACCACCTGCTCGAACTTCTCATAGGTGTCGGGATCGCGCAGCAGGCTGGCGAATGGAGCAATGCCGGTGCCGGTCGAGATCATGAACAGGCGCTTGGCCGGCGTCAGCGCGTCGACCACCAGCGTGCCGGTCGACTTCTGCCGCATGATGACGGTATCGCCGATCTCGATTTTCTGCAGCTCCGAGGTAAGCGGGCCGTCCAGCACCTTGATCGAGAAGAATTCGAGTTCGTCGTCCCAAGACGGGCTGGCGATCGAATAGGCGCGGAACACTGGCTTCTCGGCATTGGGCAGGCCGATCATGACGAATTCGCCGGAGCGGAAGCGCAGCGACTGCGGCCGGGTGATGCGGAACGAAAACAGCCGGTCGGTATAATGCTTCACCGAGACCACGGTTTCGGCATAGACATTGGCCGGTATCGGGAACTGCAGCGGCCGGGCGCCGGCAGTGTTGAACGCGGATGTGGTGTTCATCAAACCTAACCTTCTGGGCCGGCTCAGCGCCGGCGCCAAATCTCCATCTGCGCGCCCGAACCGGTCAGGTTCCAGCGTGCCGTTTGCACACTCCGAAGCGGTAAGCTCTTGTGTCCGGAATTTATTAGTATACAAACGATATTTGCGTCAAGACGCCGCCGTAAAACAGCTTTCCAAACTGAGGCATGTAGGCAGTTCGGGCATTTCGGGTTTCGACAATGGAACAGAATTTTTCGGCGCAAGCTCTGGATTCGACGGGCAGCGTCGTCGCCGGCATCGATGTCGGCGGCACCTTTACCGACCTGCTTCTGATCGACGGCCGTGACGGCGGCCGGGTGCATATCGCCAAGACCCCGACGACGGTCGACAACCAGGCTTTCGGCGTCGTTGCAGCTCTTGGTGCCACCGGCTTTCCCGTCGACGGCATCGATCTCATCGTGCACGGCACGACGACCACCACCAACGCGGTGCTGGAGCGCCGGCTGGCCAAAACCGGCATGATCACCACGCGCGGCTTTCGTGATGTCATCGAGCTTGGCCGGCGGACACGGCCGCAAGCCTATGGCATGACAGGCACGTTCGTGCCGATCATTCCGCGCAATCTGCGGCTCGAAGTGTCGGAGCGGGTCGAGGCCTCGGGCGCGGTGCACATACCGCTCGACGAGGCCGAGATGCGGGCAGCGATTTCACAACTGATCGAAGCCGGCTGCGAATCCCTCGTTATCCATTTCCTGCATTCCTACGCCAACCCGGCGCATGAGCGGCGCGCCGCGGAGATCGCGGCCGAGCTTTGGCCGAACGGCTACATCACGACAGGCCACGCCCTGCTTTCGGAAGCGCGCGAATTCGAGCGCGGGGTGACCGCTTCGGTCAACGCTTCGGTGCAACCGATCCTCGAACGCTATGTCGAGCGGCTGCGCAAGGAGCTGGCGTCAAAAGGCTACGCCCGCGACTTCCTGATCATGAACGGCAATGGCGGCATGATCTCGGCCCGCTTTGTCACACGTGAGTCGGCCAAGACCGTCATGTCCGGCCCCGCTTCCGGCGTCATTGCTGCCGCCTATACCGGCAAACGCGCCGGCTTCGAAAACCTGGTCACCTACGACATGGGCGGCACCTCGACCGACGTGGCGCTGATCCGCAACGCCGAGCCGGCAGTGTCGAACGAGATCGAGATCGAATATGCGATGCCGATCCACGTGCCGATGGTGGCGGTGCATACGGTCGGCGCCGGCGGCGGCTCGATCGCCCACGTCGATGCGGCAGGCCTGATCCAGATCGGCCCGGAAAGCGCCGGCGCCAATCCCGGCCCGATATGCTACGGACGCGGCGGCTTGGAGCCGACCATCACCGACGCCAATCTGGTGCTCGGCAGGCTGGCGCCGAAGAAGCTGCTCGCGGTGGAAAACCCGGTCACCGTCGAACGGGTCACCGGCATATTCGAGGACAGGATCGGCCGCGCCACAGGCTTGTCCGGCGTCGAGGCGGCGGGTGCAGTGCTGCGGCTCGGCAACGTGAAGATGGCCGGCGCCATCCGCATGGTCTCGGTGTCGCGCGGCCACGACCCGCGCGATTTCGCGCTGTTCGCCTTCGGCGGCGCCGGGCCGCTGCATGCGACGGCATTGGCGCGCGAACTAGGCCTGCCGAAAGTGCTGGTGCCGGCGCGGCCGGGCATCACCAATGCTCTCGGCTGCGTCGTCGCCGATCTGCGCCATGATTTCGTCAACACGGTCAACCAGTCGGTGCCCAGTCTCGATGAAACCCAACTCCATGAGACATTGGAACGGCACCGAAACGAAGGCGAGGAGCTGATCGGCAAGGAGGCGGTGAAGCCGGAAATGATCCGCGTCACGCATTCCGCCGACATGCAGTTCGTCGGCCAGACGCATATCATCAACGTGCCGCTGCCGTCGTCTGCGGTGACACGCGAGGGACTGCAGCACCTGTTCGAGAAGGCCTATTTCGCCCGCTTCAAGGTCCAGTTGCCGGAAATCCGCGCCAATCTGGTCAACCTCAACACCTCGGTCACCGGCGTGCGGCCGGCAATCGATCTGTCCCGGCTGATCGACCCGGCTGGGCGCGCCAAAACGCTCGAAGAGGCGCGGCGCGAGATCCGGCCTGTCTGGTATGGCGGGCGCTGGTACGACACGCCGGTCTACAGCAGAGAGAAGTTGCCGCTCGACGCAACAATCGAAGGTCCGGCGATCCTCGAACAGATGGACGCGACGACTGTGCTGGAGCCCGGCGACCGGGCGCGATCGGATGCCGACGGCAACATCATCATCGATATCGGCGAGGCCTGAGATGGAAGAACTCGACGCCATCACCCTTTCGGTCATCCAGGCGGCGCTACAGCAAGTCTGCGACGAAATGGACCTGACGTTTTCGCGCGCCGCGTTCTCGCCTGTCATCGCCGAGGCCAATGACCGTTCGGATGGCATCTATTCGGCGCTCGATGGTTCGCTGATCGCGCAAGGCAGCCAGGGCCTGCCGGTGTTCGTCGGCGTCATGCAGTATTCGACCAAAACCGTGATCGAGATGATCGCCGACGGACGGTGCCTGCCGCCCGAGCCAGGCGATATCTACATCGTCAATGATCCCTATCTCGGCGGCACCCATCTCATGGATGTGCGCTTCGCCATGCCGGTCTACCGCGACGGCAGGATATTCTGCTGGCTTTCGAACACCGGCCACTGGCCCGACATTGGCGGTTCGGTGCCGGGCGGCTTTTCCGCCTCGGCAACAGCGGTCGAGCAGGAAGGCTTGCGACTGCCGCCGGTGAAATTATTCAAGAAGGGCGTGCTCGACCCTGAGATCTACGCCATCATCTGCTCGAACATCAGGGTTGCCGACCAGCGCATCGGCGACATCCGCGCGCAGGCGGCGGCACTGCTGATCGGTCAAGACCGACTGAACGGAATCCTGGATCGTTACGGAGATGAAACGGTCGTCGATGCGATCGCCGAACTGCGCCGCCGCGCCGCCGAACAGATGCGCGCGAACATATCAGCCATTCCCGACGGCATTTACCGGTCGCAGGCTTTTGTTGATTCCGACGGCGTGGTCAACGAGCCGCTGACTATCGCGCTGGCGGTCGAAAAACAGGGCGACACGCTCAGCTTCGACTTCTCCGGTTCGTCAAAGCCCTGCGCCGGGCCGATGAACAGCGTGCTGGCGACGACCTTGTCCTCGGTCTATCTCGCCATGCGGCACATTTTCCCCGATGTGCCGATCAGCGCCGGCGCCTTCGAGCCGCTGATCGTCAAGCGGCCGGAAGGCACCTTCCTCGACGCCAAATATCCGCGGCCGGTATCGGGCTGCGCGGCCGAGGTTTCGCAGCGCATCGCCGAGGCGGTGTTCGCGGCGATGGTGCAGGCGCTGCCGGACAAGGTGACGGCGGCTCCCGCCGGCTCCAGCGGCAATTTCGCGCTCGGCGGCAACGACCCGGCGCGCGGCCGCGATTATGTCATGTACCAGATCTCCGGCGGTGGCTATGGCGGCAATGCCGGTCACGATGGCCTGACCAATGGCTGCTCGACTATCGGCATTTCCAAGTCGCCGCCGGTCGAGATCATGGAGCAGGCCTTCCCGGTGCTCTACCGGCATTATGCCTTACGCGAAGGCTCGGGCGGCGCCGGCAAGCACCGCGGCGGGTTTGGGCTCGCCTATGAGGTCGAGATCCTGCGCGGCGACGCCCGCGCCTCTTTCGTCATGGATCACGGCCGCTTCGGCCCGCAAGGCGCGCTCGGCGGCAAGGACGGCGCGGTCAACACGGTCACCGTGTTCCGCGACGGCAAGGAACATGTGCCGCCGCATCTGTCCAAGGAGCAGGACATCGCGCTGAAGACAGGCGACCGCGTGCGCGTTAGCACGCCTGGCGGCGGCGGCTACGGCGATCCGTTGCAGCGCGATCCGCAATTGGTCGCTCGGGATGTCAAGCTCGGCTACTATACCGCAGAGCAAGCCAGAGACCTGTTCGGAGTCGTAGCGGATGAGCAACCCAAATCCCCTGGAGGCTGATCTCTCGTCTGAACTGGCCCACGCAGTCGAACGCGTCTATGCCGCTTTCGCGTCTTATCCATCGCCCCGCCACCTGCATGGCTCGCCGTACAAGGATTTGGAATCGATCTTTCGGGGAGTATCCAGTGGTCCGCTTCGGGAGCTCAGTGGTGAAAACCTCGGCGCCTATGCCGGATCGGCCATATGGACGGTCGGCGACGTCGATGACTACCGGCACTTTCTGCCGAGAGTGCTTGAACTTGCCATCCAAGGCGAACCTTCGATGGGGTTCGACGCCAACGTGATTGCCGCAAAGCTCGAAAGGACCTCCTGGCGCGATTGGCCGTTGGAAGAACAGCAGGCTGTCGAGGTGCTGTTTCAGGTTGCCTGGCGAAAAGCGATGACCATGCATCATCCCGATGAAGGGAACGCGGTTCCCTGGCTGGAGGGCATAGTGCTTGCCGGAATGGATGTAGCAGCTGCATTAGCGGCATGGCGTGATAGCCCTTACCCCGAGGCCATGTTGCACTGTGCGGACTTGATTACCGGCAACATCAAGACACTCGATAAGGGGCACGTGATCTTCAGCGAACAGGTCACCACATGGCTTCTATCCGACAGTCTCGCCTGGCACTTGTTCACCGTCGCGGTCGAGGCTCCCTTGCGCCCCGACGATCGCGAAAAGCTCGCTTGGGCGAGCGAGACCATCGAGAACAATCTGAACTTTCCCGGAAATTAAAGGCATTGATTGGCCGCGTTTCGCCGGTCACGCTCTGTGGTCCAGCCTCGCGACCAGCCGGTCGCCGGCCCACTGGATGCCGCAGACCAGGATGATCAGCACAATGACAACGGCGATCATGACGGACGTCTCGAAGCGCTGGTAGCCGTAGCGGATGGCGAGGTCGCCGAGCCCGCCGGCGCCGATGGCGCCAGCCATGGCCGAGGCGCCGATAAGCGTCACCAGCGTCACCGTGAAACCGGCGACGATGCCGGGCAGCGCTTCCGGCACCAGCACCTCGCGAATGATCGTCCAGCGGTTGCCGCCCATGGCGCGTGCTGCCTCGATCAGCCCGTGGTCGACCTCGCGCAGCGACACTTCGGCGATCCGCGCATAGTAGGGCGTCGCCGCGATCGACAGCGGCACAATCGCTGCCCAGATGCCGATCGAGGTGCCGACGATCAGCCGCGTCACCGGGATCAGCGCAACCAGCAGGATGATGAAAGGCACCGAGCGGAAGCCGTTGATGACCGCTCCGAGCGCGCGGTTCACCCACAGGTTTTCGGCGATACCGCCGCGGTCGGTGGCGACCAGCGCCAGGCCGAGCGGCAGCCCGAAAACCAGCGAGATGAGGCCGGAGGCGGCCGTCATCAGGATCGTTTCCCAGATCGAACGGACGAGAAGCTCAAACAGAACCGGCGACATGGCCAAGCACCTCCACCCGCGCTTGGCGGGCTTTCAAGAACGCGATCACCTCTGCCAGGTGAGCTTCATTGCTGCCGGCGACCGCCACGAACAGTGTCCCGACGGGCTGCTGCTGGACGTGATCGATGCCGCCATGCACGAGGCGGAACGAGCCGGGAACTGCCGAGGCAAGATCGGACAAAAGCGGGCTTCGGGCGGCCTCACCCGCCACGTCGATCCTGAGGATCGCCTCCAGGCCGGCGTTCTGCGTTAGCCGGCTTGCGATCTCCGCCGGCAATTGCGGCCGGATGCCGCCGAGCAGGCTTTGTGTGATAGCCGACTTCGGATCGGCAAACACCGACCACACCGGCCCTTGCTCGACGATCCGCCCAGCGTCGATCACCGCGACACGATCGGCGATCGAACGGATCACCTCCATCTCATGGGTGATGAGCAGGATGGTCAAGCCGAGCTGCCGGTTGATATCTCTGAGCAAGGCGAGGATGGAGCGCGTCGTCTCCGGGTCCAATGCCGAGGTCGCTTCGTCGGACAGCAGCAGCGCCGGGCGCGCCGCAAGCGCCCGGGCAATGCCGACGCGCTGCTTCTGCCCGCCCGACAGCGACGCCGGATAGGCTTTCGCCTTCTCCGACAGGCCGACGAGCTCGAGCAGCTCGGCAGCGCGCGCCAGGCGTTCGGCCTTGGGCCGGCCTTCGATCTTGAGCGGCAGCGCTACATTGTCTTTGACCGTCTTGGCAGACAGCAGGTTGAAATGCTGGAAGATCATGCCGATGCGCCGGCGCAGCGGTTGCAATTCGCGCTCGCCGAGCCGGCTGATGTCGCGGCCTTCGATGAAGACCTGTCCTGTATCCGGCCGCTCCAGGCCGTTCAGGCAGCGTATCAGCGTCGACTTGCCGGCGCCGCTCCGGCCGATGATGCCGAGGATCTCGCCCTGGCGCACGCTGAGCGATACGCCGTCCAGTGCCGCTGTCGCGCCGAAGCGGCGCTTCAGCTCGATGAGGCGCACGACGTCGTTCGGTCCGGCGGAACGGCTGCCGGCGGGATGCATGACTTCGGTGACCGAGGCGAAATGCTGGTTCATGAAAGTTCCTGTATTGGTGTCCCGCAAAACGCGATCGCGGTCCGCGTTGGAGCGCGGACCGCTTTATCATGCCGGGCTTCAGCGCCAAGTCGAGCTCGGCATCAATAGGCGCTGATGCCGGTTCCCTTGTAGACTCGGTCGAATTCGGCCTTCACCTTTTCGTTCTGGTAGGAGGCGACCAATGTCTTTACCCAGGGCTGGTTTTCATTGCCGGCCTTGACCGCGATGAAGTTGCGGTAGGGATTGTCGGCCACCGCCTCCTGGGCGATGCGGTTCTCCGGTGTGAGGCCGCTTTTAAGCGCCCAATCCGTGTTGACCACGGCCCCGTCGAGGTCTTCCACCGAGCGCCCGACGATGCCTGCGTCCAGCTCCTTGATGACCAAGTGCTTCGGGTTTTCGGCGATGTCGGTGGTCGTCGCCAGAATGCCGGTGCCTTCCCTGAGCTTGATCAGACCTTCGCTCTGCAGAACGCGCAGTGCGCGGCCCTCATTGGACGGGTCGTTCGGCACGCCAATGACGGCGCCTTCGGGCAGGTCGGCAATCTTCGTGTACTTCTTGGAATAGAGGCCGATCGGCCAGACCCCGGTATAGCCGACCGGGACGATGTGATAGCCCTGCGTCTTGATCTGGTTGTCGAGATAGGGCTTGTGCTGGAAGGCGTTGGCGTCGATTTCGCCACGCTCGAGTGCTTCATTCGGCTGGGTGTAGTCGTTGAACACCACGGTCTCGATCGTCAGCCCCCTCTCCGCCGCCTGGGCGGTGACGACGCGCCAGACGTCCTCGTCCTCGCCGCTCATGATGCCGACCTTGACCGCCGTCTTGTCTTCGGCGAACGACGGCGCAGCAAGGCCGACAATCCCAACCGCCGACGCGAAAAGTACAGCCAGACCGGCGCGCCGGTTTATACTTGCGGAGAGAAATGAGAGCAAAGTGTTGGTGTTCCCAGACATGATCTATCCCGTCGGTTCTGAAGTCGTTGCGGCCAGGCGGAGTGCCAAGCCTTGCTGGCATCATCGGGAATGCTGACCGTCGGATCAAAGCACCGTATTTCCCGCGAAATGCGAAGCCAGGAATATTCTCTCAAAGTTTCGGGCCTGGCGAGCACAGGGCGTGCTGGGATCATGCGTTCTAAGCCAATGCTGGTTCAGAAATTGTCCGGACGTCGTCTCCGCTGAGGCCCGCCGTGCTTCGAAGCGGCGGGCCTTTCTGCGTCCGAATGCCCAACACGGGCAGCAGTGTGGGATCTCGACAATGCTGGACGCGCCGCATGTCCCTTCAAAGCGACGCGCTTGCTCACTCGATGACCTTTACAATCCTGCGCGTGCCAGGATCGACCAAGACGGTCCGATTGTCGACGACGACATAGCGGTATTTGACGTCGGGAACCTCATGAAGCTCGACGGTATCGGGCAGGGTCGAGCCGACATTGAGCTCCACGCCGGGAAGCTGGACGGACGCCAGAGGCTGCTTTTTCACATACTCGCGTACGATCGTCTCCTGCTGCGGTTCGATGACCACGTCCTGAGCGGCAGCGGCGCCAATACCCGCAAGCAGCAAGAACCCAGCCGCGGCTGCCGAAAGATGCATTCTCATGATCGTCTCCTTTCGTCGTGAGCCACCTCTGCGCTGCGCCGCGTCATGCTGTTCGCAGCGGGGTCGCTATAGGCCGGTAACGTCATCAGGTGGAGCTTGTTCCGCCACTCGGATCGCTTGCCGTTTCGCTCCATTAGTTTGGAACAAAGTTTTTTAGCCGCGGTTTTACGCGGTGAAGGGACGCATTTTCCAAGGAGATCTCTCATGAAGGGCGTTCTGATCACCAGCATGCTAGCAATCAGCGTCAGCTGCGGAGCTGCACTTGCCCAGACGCAGCAGTCGACCGACGACCAGTCCGGCGCCAATTGTGCAGCCGGCACTGCCAATTGCCAGAACGGCGCCAAAATGGGCGAGCAGGCTCAGGGCAAGGCCGGCGCTGCAACTGATCAACAGGCGCAAGGCAACAAGAAGCTGAAGACCGATGAGCAAGCCAAAGGCAAGGCCGGCGCCACGACTGACCAGCAAGCCCAGGGCAACACAAAGATGAAGACCGATCAGCAAGCCCAGGGCAAGGCCGGAACCACCACCACCGAGCAGGCCCAAGGCAACACGAAAATGAAGACCGAGGAGCAGGCTCAGGGCAAGACTGGGACCACGACCACCGAGCAGACTCAGGGCAATGCCTCGACGCAGACGCAAGACCAGAGTTCGACCGCTTCCATCAACAATGTAACCGTTGAACAGAAGACGGAGATCACGCAGGTCATCAAGGAGACGAACGTCCAACCGGTTTCCAGCGTCGATTTCGACATCTCTGTCGGTGTCGAGGTTCCGCGAAAGAAGGTCCGGCTGCATCGCCTGCCGGCGCGCATCGTCAAGATCGTTCCGGCTTACGAAGGCTATGAGTATTTCGTGCTCGCCGACGGCCGGATCGTCATCGTCGACCCGAATACCTACAAGATTGTGATTATCCTGACCTAGTCGGGGCCAGACGGTCTACCGTGGGTTGATGCACCAAAAAGGCCCGCCGCGCAGCTCGGGCGGCGGGCTTTTCCGTACCCGGCTCCAGCGTCTGCAAATCGCAAATCAAGGTCCGTCCTCGGGGCGAGGAGTGAGCACGGTGTGATCGATGGTGTCGGGCAGGCAGGGACTGGGCACGCAGCTTGTTCGGACTGACGCGGTGGTCATGGCATCGATATCCCTAACCAGCACCATTCTCGCGTAGTGCCGCGGCCACAGCGGCTCTCCAAACAGGACAAAGACGCCGCCAATCATCAAGGCCAGCAACATGAGTGCCGTAACATTTGCAAATATCTCGCCGTAGCGCATGAAGGCAGCCTGTCCCGTTCGGAAAGCGATTTCAGCCTGTGACAGCGGCGACCAGGACGGCGCCGAAAGCCGGCGCTACTATCCTTGAGGCCCACGAATGCCGCCTTCCATTGGATCCTCCCCGAACAAGCCGGATAAATAACGGCACTCTCGGTGCTTTGTTCCCGGCCGTGTGGCCGGACGACAGCCGCGTCACACAGGCCGTGTGTAGGGCGGCCTTTCGCTCGCAAAAGGCACTCTTCGCTCTCATTGATGCGCGGCAGCGAGGTCCTTGACATGACGTTCGTGCATTTGCAGCACCGGCAGCGTCTTCTTGGCAAACTCCTTCATCGCCGGATCGTCGCCGGAATTCGCGTAAGCGGAAAACAGCGCCACCGCTTCCTTATGCGCCTGGGTCTGCATGTCGATATATTTCGATTGGAAGCTGTCCCCGCTGGCCTCCTTGAGTTGGTCGAGCAGCGCCTGGTACTTGGTGTCCAGCGACGGGCCGGCTGGCGCGGTGGCCGAAGTCGTCTGGCCCTTGCTGAGCGCCGCCTTGAAGTCCTCGCCGGCCTTGGTGTGGTCCGTGACCATTTGCGCCGCGAATGCCTTCACGTCGTCGGCAGTCGCCTGCGTCTGCGCAAGTCGGCTCGATTCGATTTCGAATGTATTGGCGATGGGTACGGTCTTGATGAACGTCGCGGTGTCAACCTTGCTCATGGTGTCGGTCGTTAGAGGCGTCAGCGTCGCCGATTGGGCAAAAGCAGCCAAAGGTGCGCCAGCCATCATCGCTGCCGCAGTGATGGATAGAAGGGTTTTCATGGGGGTTCTCCGAGGCTGATATCATCCCTCCGGTGGCTCAACGCGCAAGCTGCGGCGAGGTTGCCTGGTCGTGGGGGCCACAGCCGCCGCCACGCCAAACAACGGTTTGGAAACGCAAAACAAAAGACGCCGGCTGGGTCCTGCAAAGTGCAACGCAAGCCACGAGATCGTACGGAATCGTACAAGCCCTTTCGCTTTGCGGCAGTCTTGCTATCGTTGGCTGGGAGAGATGGGTGGAGGCTTCCGTGGGGCAGATCAAGTCGCCGCTAGGAATCGGTATTGACACCGACGCTGCCGTTCATACCATCATGGCCGACTATCATTCCGGCGACATTCTCTCGACCACCGTCGTCATAGCCGATTTGCGCAAACGCTTTCCCCGGTTCCGGCAAACCGACGAGGAGCTGGTTGGCTTCATCGTTCGGGCGCTGGACGGTCGGGATATCGCGGTCAGCTTCGACCACCGCGGCGGTTAGAGCGGTTCATCGTTTCACGGAAACGCTGAAACGCTCTATCTCTTCCTTTTGACGCAATTCCGGACGGAAAACCGTTTCACACTTTCCCGGAATTGCTTGTCTTATGACTTTCGCTGCCGAATGGGTCAGAAAGGAACGCTGAGAGAGGGTAGCCGCCCCCCCTCAGCGGCGAGGGTCGGATCGGT
>NZ_JAMYVA010000028.1:0-70032 GCF_040323505.1 Mesorhizobium sp. M0040 | reverse complement strand
CGCCAAGTGCGAGACGCTGCGGCCCCGGTAAGGTTCAGCGGCGGTATTGTTCGTCGCTGACTTTCTCCATCCGCTCGACGGCCTTGCAATCGAGTGATTCCTGAATAGCAATATGCGACATTGCCGTAGTTGGGGTCGCGCCATGCCAATACATTTGGCTGGGGTGAGTTGGCAGCGTGCCTGTCACTATTGCAGAACTCGGCAGCGCAAGACTTCGCCAAGTGCGAGACGCTGCGGCCCCGGTAAGGTTCAGCGGCGGTATTGTTCGTCGCTGACTTTCTCCATCCGCTCGACGGCCTTGCAATCGAGTGATTCCTGGATAGCAATATGCGACATTGCCGTAGTTGGGGTCGCGCCATGCCAATACATCATGATGATCCAGGAGCAGGCGGGGCGCATCGAAGAAGCTCGTCGGACGGGGCGGCGCAGCTTGTCGCGGCGCGGCCAACCTTCACCATCACGTCCTGGTTTAGAACGCAGTTCCGTAGTGATGTCGAGCGGATGGCCGCAGACATGGCCTCGCACCGCGCGGCCGGTGTCTCGGAACAGTCGATGCGCGTCACCCGATCCGGGCTTTGGGATTTTGCGACTAAACGGCAGCAACGAGGGTCATTGTTACGCGTTCGCCAAGCGAACGCGCCACTTTCCGACCTCAGCACCTCTAAGCGCGAACGTCTGGTGTGATGCCCGATGCGCGCGTTCGTAGGGCCATCTCGCTGTTACATCGCGGTGACAAAAGCACCGCGACGGTGGCGTCAACCGGTTACCAAGGGCAGCAAATATCTCCGGCCTTCTGGGAGTGGCGTGTCAGCGTCCCCAGAGGCTGCGTGGGCGTGTCGCCGGTTGGCTGTTAGCGCGGCGACTGGAACGCTCCACGCCTCGCAAGCGGGATAGCGAAATCTCGTGAAGGCAAGGTCGAGCTGCGTTTTCCGTTCTGTATCGGCGACGGGCGGCGACTGGGAGAGACGGATACCATGCACGTGGGGCGTCTGGAAGTTGGCAGGACATGGACGCGGGGCGGCCCGCGTGCAGGCGCTTGGCTGAGCGGTGCAATGACCACGCAGCGCCACCTCGCAGCGATCATGGTTTGCGACGTGGTCGGCTATTCGCGCCTGACGGAGCGCGACGAGCGCGGCACGCTCGAGCGGCTGAAGATCTACCGCAAGGACCTCCTCGAACCGCTGGTCTCTGAGCACCGGGGTCGGATCGTCAAGCTCACCGGCGACGGCATGCTGTGTGAGTTCGCCAGCGTCGTCAACGCGGTGGCCTCGGCGATGGCGATCCAGCAGGCCCTGGCAGAACACGAGGCGGAGATGCCCGAGGAAGAGCGGATTCGCTTCCGCATCGGCATCAATCTCGGCGACGTGGTCTGCGAGGAGGACGGCGACCTCTACGGCGACGGGGTCAACATCGCCGCCCGCCTCGACAGCATCGCCGACCCCGGCACCGTGGTCGTCTCAGGCACCGCCTACGACCACCTTCAGGGCAAGCTCGACTGCGGCTTCACGCCGCTCGGCGACCTGCGCCTCAAGAACATCGAGCGGCCTGTGCGCGCCTACCGCGTCGAGACCGACGCCGGTGCCTCGGTGGCTGCATCGCCTCCGCTGCCCGCGAAACCCTCGATCGCGGTTTTGCCTTTTACCAACATGAGCGGCGATCCCGACCAGGAATACTTCGCCGACGGGCTGGTGGAGGACATCATCACGGGATTGAGCCGGGTGAACTCCTTCTTCGTGATCGCCCGCAACTCGTCCTTCACCTACAAGGGCCGGGCGGTGGACCTTCGCCAGGTCGGGCGCGAGCTGGGCGTCCGCTACGTGCTCGAAGGCAGCATCCGCAGAGCAGGATCGCGGGTGCGCATCAGTGGGCAGTTGGTGGACGCGATCAGCGGACACCATGTCTGGGCCGACCGCTTCGAGGGCGACGTGAGCGATATCTTCGACCTGCAGGACAAGGTGACCGAGAGCGTCGTCGGCGCTGTCGAACCGAGCATCCGGCTGCAGGAGATCAAGCAGGCGCGCATGAAGCCGACCGACTACATCGGTGCCTACGACCTCTACCTTCGTGCGCTGCCGCGCTTCTACAGCATGACGCGCGAAGGCTTCGCCGACGTGCGCCGGCTCACCAACGAGGCGCTCAGCATCGACCCAGGCTTCACCCTGGCGAAGGCACTCGGTGCCTATATCCGCAGCCTGTCGGTGAGTCAGTGCTGGCACGAGCCCGACGATATCCGCGTAGCCGTGCGCATGGCTCGCGAGGTGCTGGCGGACGCGCGAGACGACCCGACAAGCTTGCGTTTCGCCGCGCAGGTGATCGCCTACAGCGCCAAGGATTACGAGACGGCGCTGGACACGATCGAACGGTCCCTGCTCCTTAACCCCAATTCGGCGCAGGGCCATACGGGCAGCGGCTGGGTGAACGCCCATTCCGGCCACCCCCTCGTCGCGATCGAGCACTTCCACAGGGCAATGCGGCTGAGTCCGGTCGACCCCGAGAAGGGCATCGCGCTCTCCGGCATCGGGATGAGCTACCTGATGCTCGAACGCTACGAGGAAGCGCTGGTTTGGGGAGAACGAGCGCTGCGCGAGATGCCGAATTACGGCTCCTCGCACCGGGTGGTGATCATGGCGCTGCTCAAACTTAACCGGCTGGACGAAGCGCAGGCGGCGGCGCGGCGGCTGATGGAGGCGTTCCCGACCTACACGCTCACTCTGCAGAGACAGATCAACCCGTGGCGGGACAAGGTGTTCGCCGAGCGTTACGTCGAGGCGCTGGGCATCTCCGGCGTGCCGGAGTGATCGTCGCGTTTGCAAAGATGCCCTCTCCTGCGCGTCACGTCCGGCCAGGCGACGTCCCTTGATCCCGCGTCGCTTCTGGAAGGATAGTTCTCTGGCCGGCTTGTCGAAAACTGAGCGCGTAGAGCAGCTGTGAACAGCCGGCGCGAAGGCCGACGGACGGTTGGCGCGTCGTGGCCAGCGGCTCTTTTAGCGACATCGTTCGCAATTCGGAAGTTATGCAGACCTATCTGGGGCGGCCGCAATGAGCACCACCCTCACCGCCGAAAACATCGTCACCGGCTACGGCAAGCAGGAGATCGTCCATGGCGTTTCGCTAAGCGCGGAGGCTGGTAAGATCACCTGCATCTTCGGACCGAACGGCTGTGGCAAGTCGACCCTGCTCAAGGCGATTGCCGGCGCGCTGCCGGTGTGGAGCGGCACGGCCAGCCTGGGCGATGCAACGCTCTCCAACCTTGCCGTCCATGAGGTGGTGCGCCAGGGGCTGGTGCTGATGCCGCCGGGCGGCGGTGTGTTTCCGCGCCTCACAGTGATAGAGAATTTGCGCATGGGGGGCTACGCCATCGCGGACAGCCGGCTAGTCGAACAGCGCATCGAGGCGGTGATCGAGCAATATCCTTCTTTGGCGCGGCGACGGCGAACCGCGGCCGGTTCGCTTTCTGGTGGTGATCTTTCCAGCCAATCTTGTCGAAGGCGATGTGGTTGAAGTCCATGATCCCGATCACCGATTGCCACGCGATCGGTCCTGGACGTGAGATTGCCGAGAGTCGAAGAGACCTGTCTGCTCATGGCATCTCGCCTTCAGCGACGATGTCCACCTCATCATCACGCTCCCCGCTCGTCTGGCCAACCGGAATGTCGCCGGCGAGCAGCTTGTCCTTGGACAGCAGGCCAGCGTCCTCGAGTGCCTCGAAATCCGGCAGGTCGCGCAACGTGTCAAAGCCGAAGTGGGTCAGGAACTTATTGTGACACCAATTAGTCAGGAGACGCCGAGCTGGCGTGTCTTTGAACATTTGCGACGCATCTTGTCCTGGCAATGCACGAGTTTGTTGCCTGCTCGCACAAAGTGCTCGAAACCGGTAAGGTCCTGGGTTAGAAGAGCTGGCAGGATGCCCCTTATGAAAAACTCGACGATGGACGATACCGACGATGGGCGCCCGAATGGCGGACGCAGCGCTCTGTTCACGCCGCCCGGCGATGCGTCCGGCGCGGAGCGGGTTTCGCGCCGGCGCAAGGCGCTGCTGTCGTCCTCGATGGTCGGCTCGACCAATCGCGGCCGTGTGCTGCAGGCCCTGTTCGATCTTGGGCCGACGAGCAGGGCTGAACTGGCCCGCCTGGCCGGGGTCAACCGCACCACCATTTCCGGAATCGTGCAGCCGCTGATCGACGATCAGGTGCTGGTCGAGAGCGACCCGGTTCCTCCCAGTCCGGGCGGCGGCAAGCCGGCCCGGCCGCTGTGGTTCTCGCCCAATGCCCGTCCGATCTGCGGTGTGCTGCTGATGCCGGATGCCGTGCATGCCTGCGTGGCGACGCTCGACGGCAAGATCGAATCGGAACGCAAGATGGCCCTGCCGGACGGCAGGGGGCCGGTCCGGCCAATCATCGAGTCGATCGCTGAATGCGTCGGCGACACTCTCTCCAGGGCGCGGCGCATGCCTCTCGGGATCGGTGTTGGCGTCGGCGGCATGGTTGACACCGATCGCGGGTCGATCGTCGCTGTCAATCTCGCGCCGGCGCTCGACCGCTACCCGCTCGCCGACGATCTCGGGCGACGCTTCGGCCTGCCGGTCAAGCTCGACCATCATCCGCGCGCCTTGCTGGTCGGCGACCGCTGGTTCGGCGCCGGGCGCGGCGTCAGGCAATTCGCGGTCGTCTACACGGGCGAGGTGCTGGGCGGCGCACTCTATTTCGACGGGCACCTCTATCGTGGCACGGCAGGCGCAGGCGGCGAACTCGGACACACTTTCGTGCAGCTCGACGGCGAGCCCTGCCGCTGTGGCAGGCGCGGCTGCTGGGACACCATTGCCACCTTGAGCTGGCTCCGGCGGGAGGCCGCCCGCACGGCTCTGCCAGAGCCAGACCTAATCGACTCGGCCCGCCTCGTCGACATGGCGGCGCGGCGGCTGCCGGGAGCGGCTGAGCTGCTCGACCGGTATGCCCGCAACGTCGCCGTCGGCATCGCCAATCTGCAGCAGACGGTGGCGCCCAACATTTTCATCATGCATGGCGATGTCGTGCTCGGCGGCGATTGCCTGCTCGGCGCAATCGCGGAGCATGTCCGCGCCATGGTTCCGTCACGACCCGGCGGCGCGATCGAATTCATTGCCGGCGATGCAGGTGACCGGGCCGCCCTCCTAGGCGCAGCCGGTCTGGTGATTTCCGAGCTACTGCAGCTTCCGATCTAGGTGTTCCGACACCCAACTATCCAGCGAGCCCCGGATAGCTTTGGAACCAGGGCTGCATACGTTCGAACTGAGCCGCCATCGCCAGAACGGTTTCGTCGGCGTGCCGCCGCCCGATGATCTGCAGGCCGACCGGCAGGCCCTGCGCCGTCAGGCCGGCCGGAACCGAAATCGCCGGATGGCCGGTATAGTTGATCGGATAGGTCATGCACCAGCCGATCAGCGGATCGACCGCCTCGCCATTGATCGATGTCGGCCCGATCGTGTTGCCGTCGGGGGCATTCTTGACGGGCGGAACGGCCAGCGTCGGCGAGACGATCAGGTCATGGGTTTCGAATACATCCTCGAGGCCGTCAAAGACGCCGGTGCGCAAAAGATCGTCGAGCGCATGGTCGACGGCGGACACCTTGTAGGCGCCCTCCAGCATGGCGAGGAACTGCGGGGTGAGCACCTTGGCATGCTTGCCCATTAGATCGATGCCCTCCTGTTTCCAGTACACGGCGATGGCAGCATAGTGGATCGAGATCGTGCGCACCCAAAGCGCCGCCAGTTCCTTGTGATCGGCCCTGAAATCGAGCTCGACCTCATCAACCTCAATGCCATGTGCTCGCATGACATCGACGGCCCGGGCAACGACGGTGGCGACCCCGGCTTCGACCGGAAAATTGCCCAGTCGCGGGCTGTAGGCCACGCGCAGTTTCGGCGTCCGCCCGGCAACGGCGCCGACATAGTCAACGCCGTGATCCGGCAGGCAGAACGGGTCGCGGTTGTGAGGCCCGGCCATGATCTTGGTCATCAGCGCGGCGTCCGCAACGGTGCGGGTCAGCGGTCCGATATGGACCAGAGGATGTCCCCACAAGAAGGCGTCGGGGCGAGTCACCGAAGGAATGCGGCCGAAAGAGGGCTTGAAGCCGACGGTGCCGCTGAACGAGGCGGGGATGCGGACCGAACCGCCGCCGTCCGTGCCTTGCGCCAGGGCCGCCATGCCGTCGGCGACCGCTGCCGCACTGCCGCCGGACGAGCCGCCGGAATTGTAGCCGATCGCGAAGGGCGTGCTGGTCGGCCCGAAGCGCAGATTGTCGGTGATACCTTTATGGCCGAACTCCGGCGTGTTGGTCTTGCCGAGCACGATGGCGCCTGCGTCGAGCAGGCGCTCGACCGCCACAGCACTTGTTTTGGGCACCCGGTCGTGCACCGCCCACGACCCCATCGAGGTCGGCACGCCGGCCATATCGTCGAGGTCCTTGATGCCGACGGGGACGCCATGCAGCGGTCCAAGCGGACCGCCTGCCATCACGGACTTTTCGGCGGCCCGCGCAGCTTCCATCGCCTGGTCGCCGAGAACCAGCGTATAGGCGTTGACCACCGGGTTGCGCGCCTCGATGCGGCGCAGATAGGCCTCGGTTACTTCAACCGGCGACAGGTCGCGGCGCCGGATGCGCTGGGCCAGTTCCGTGGCCGGCAGGAAACAGATCTGGTCGTCTGCAGAAGACATAAGCCGTTCCACCTTGTTGGGTGCTATTTGATGAACACTGGATTTGCCGCGCCGCCGGTGCCCTTGCTCACTTTGACCGGACTGGCGCAGTAGAAGCCTTCGTAGCGGCGGTCCGAGGCACAGTCGGCGGCCAGCAGGTCGAGCGATGCCATTTCGGTGAACGCCACGCCCAGATTGCGCATCAGCGCGGCGTGCAGCACCAGCATCAACCCGGTCTCGGGCTCGTAGGTTGTCTCGTTGGCCAGTGTGTCGGTAACCAGACAGGGGATCTGCATCTCGTCGAACCAGCGCACGAGGTCGAGGCTGAAGGTCAGTCCGGGTTCCCAATATCCATCGCCGACGCGCTGGCTTCCCGCCGCCAGTGCGCCGACCCAGCCGGTGCGAACGAGAAGGATGCTGCGCGGCAGTATATCGACCGCTTGGGCCCGGGCGCATTCCATGAGGTCGCGATGCGTGAATGTTTCAGCGCGCTCAAGGGCCGGTTTGCCGCGGAACCGGGCGATGTCGAGCAGCACGCCGCGTCCGACGATCCCGCGCTCCGCGATCGGCATGATGCTGGCCTTGGTCATGCCGCCATTGGTACTGCTTGCCGCGAAGCCGTTCCAAAGCGTGTCGTCGAACCACATGTGGCCGAGCGCGTCGCAATGCGTGCCGGCCTGTGCGAAGCTGGTGATATAGTCGTCTGCGAATTCGAGGCCGCCGGCAAGCGGTTGCCAGTGACCGTTCTCGAAGCCGGCCTTGTCGGCGACCATGAAATGCTTCGCCGGCCAGCGGCCGGGAAAGACGGCATCGCCCTCAGAAGTCCCGACCGGCACGCCGAGGGTGAAGGTGCGGCCGTCCCGCACCGACGCCAGGCCGCGCTTGACCTCGTCGGCGGTCAGATAGTTGAGCGCTCCGATCTCGTCGTCGGCACCCCAATGCCCCCAGCGGCTCGGCGCATTGCCCAGCAGCCGGCGCAGCGTCATCGTTTCAGCCGCGCTCATGCTTCCGCCTGCGCGGTCGCCGGCTGCCTGGCGCCGGTGATATAAGCGACGACGTCCTCCATGTTGGTGCCGGAACTTGCGAGATCGGCGACCTTGCGGCCCCTGCGCATCACCACCACGCGGTTGCACACCTGCCAGAGATGATCGAGATTGTGGGTGACCATGACGATCGTCAGCCCCTGGGCGCCGAGTCGTTTGATGAGGTCGAGCACCTCACGGGATTCGCGTACGCCGAGCGCCGCGGTGGGCTCGTCGAGCAGCAGCAGCTTGTGGCCCCAAAAGGCACCGCGCGCGATCGCCACCAATTGGCGCTGGCCGCCGGACATGCGATCCACCGGTTTGCTGCGCACCCCGGGGATCTCGATGTGCAGTTCCTCGAGGCCGCGCATCGCGATGTCGCCCATCGATTTGCGGCGGATCCAGCGCAGCAGCGCCGGGCCGCGGCCAAGCGCAATCTCGCGGCCGAGAAAGAAGTTTTCGGCGGCAGTGAACGTGCCGATCAGCGACAGGTCCTGATAGACCGTCTCGATGCCGAGGCGTTGCGCTTCGGACGGCGGCGACAACTTTTGCGGCCGCCCTTCGAGGATCACGTCGCCGGAAGTTGGGTCATGCGCGCCGGCCAGGATTTTGATCAGCGTCGACTTGCCGGCACCATTGTCGCCAACGAGGCCGAGTATGTCGCCCCTGGCGATGTCCAGCGAAACGTCATCGAGTGCCTGGATGCCGCCGAAGCTGCGGCAGATCCGGCGCAGGCTGAGCAGCATCTTCTGCGCCATGGCCTATCCCCTCGCATAGCGGCGGCCAATACCGCCGAGCGCTACGGCGACGACGAGAAGGCAGCCGGTGAACAGGAACTGCGTGAAGATCGGCGCGCCGATCATGGCCAGCCCATTGTTGCCGACGGCGACCGTCAGCACGCCGATCAAGGTGCCGAGGATATGGAACTGACCCTCTCGCAGCGCCGCCGAACCGAGGAAGGCGGCCGAAAACGACGTCAGCATGAAGCTGTCACCCGCCGTCACCTGGCCGGAGCCGAGATTGGAGGCCATCAGCACGCCACCTATAGCAGCACAGGTGCTGGCGATGGCGAAGGCAACGATGCGGCTGCGATCGACGGCGACGCCGGCGCGGCGCGCTGATTCCGGGCTGACGCCGATGGCCTTGATGTGTTGGCCCTGCACTGTTCGGTTGAGGATCACCCACAGCAGCGCAAGCACGACGGCCATGATGATGACGAGGTGCGGCACTCCGGCAATCCGGCCGATCGCGATATTTGTGAATTCGCGCGACTGGGTGAGCTGCAGCGGAATTCCGCCCGAATAGGCGTAGTTCAGCCCGACGACGATGGTGCCCGTGCCAAGCGTGGCAATGAAGGCGTTCACCCCGATCTTCGAAACGACAATGCCGTTGACAATGCCGATGACCGTTCCGAGGCCGACGACAAGGAAGATGGCGGGTAGGATCGGCAAGCCACTGCTGCTCAACAGCCCGACCACGAGAAGCCCACAGAAACTCGCGACATAGCCGATACTGAGGTCGAAATCACCGGCGACGAGGGGCACGGTGAGGCCGGCCGCGACAATGGTGCCGATCGCCATGTCGTTTACGATGTTGCGAAAATTGCCGATGGTTGCGAAGGTCCCCGGCTCCAGCACCGAGAAGATCCCCAGCATCGACGCCAGCACGATGATGGTGCCGTAGGTTCCAAGCAGGCGCATGAGCAACGCGCGCCGCTGTCGGGCATTGGGCGAGGCATAGCCGGTCTGCGTTGACGGCAGGACGCGGGGCGCCTCTGCCGGAGCGTGGGTTTCGGGCAGGGAATGATCAGCGGACATGGCGGCTCTCATGACAGCACTCCGGCCCGGCCAGGCAAGTCCGGCCCAGACCCACAATCAGGAGAGCTTACTGCGGATTGTCCTTGATGAACTTGTCGACGTTCTCTTTGGTGACGAGCGTATAGCCTGGCACGAAGGATTTGGGCTTCCACTGGTCGCCGGCTGCCAGGATGTCGGGAATCTGATCGACTAGCATTTTGCCTGCCGAAGTCAGATCGACACCGAGCGTGGCGGTCATCGTCCCGTCCTTGACAGCCTGGACAGCGGGCGCCGTGGCGTTGAACGAATAGACCTTCACGTCGCTGCGGCCGTTCTGCTTCAGCGCCGCGATCGCGCCCATAGCGTTGTCGTCATAGCAGTTGAAGATGGCGAACGGCCCCTTGGCGTTGGCATTGGCTGCAAGCCAGGCGCTGGTCGCGGCCTGCGACGATTCGGCAGCACCCGGGATGCTGATCTCGTGCGAGGTCGCCTTGAGCCCCGGATTTGCCTTGACCGCCGTATCGAAGGCGTCGGCTCGTTCGCGGCACGGAATGCCGGGATGGTAGGTGAGGTCGAGTACAGTTCCGGACTTGCCGATGTCCTTCAGCATCAAGTCGATCAGCGGTTGCGCAGCACCGGTACTTGCAGATAGCGCGATCCCGTCTGCCATGCCGCCGCCGGCCGAAAGCACGGGGATCTTTGCGTCCGCCGCCGCCTGGAGCCCGGCCGCCAGGCCCGTCGAATCGAAGACCGTGACGATGATGGCGTCCACCTTCTTGGTTGCCAGCTGCTTGATGCTGGTGATCGCTTGCGAAGGATCGCCATTGGCATTGAGCGTTTCCACCGACCAGCCCTTAGACTTGGCTTCCTGGCTCATCGTGTCGACCATCTGGTTTGTGTCGACGTCGGATGTCGAGAAGGTGACGATGCCGATCGTCAGCTTGTCATTCGTGGCGAGGGCGGTCGACGTGAAGGATGCTGCGACGAGCGCTGCGGTCGAGAGTTTCTGAAAGCGGTTCACTGTGCGTATCCCCTGTTGACCGAGTGTTCCGGCTCACCTCCAGACCGCGCAGCAGCCCAGCTTGGGCGCCATCTACAGGTCGTCACAGTCAGTCTGTTTGTTCGTGCGAGCCACGTACTAACTATAGGCACAAGCTCTTATGCCGCGCAACGGCTAATTTCAACCGGCTTTGGTGACTCGAGGTTCAATCGCTGTGGGGCTCTTGGGGCAAGCGCGCAGCTAGGCCGCCTTCTTGATCTCCGCGACCTGAACGCCCAGTCGGAACGCCTGACCGTCTGCGAACGAACGCGCGTAGCTCTCAGATGTAAAAGGGACCGTGGTGGTGGTGCCGTTGACCGTCACGCGAACCGACCACTCTTTGTCCCTAATGATTTCAACGGCATGTTGCTCATGCGCAGCCATGCATTCCTCCCAGAATCTTCCGTTGAGGATGGGAGGATAGCGTCGTAAAACTGGTTTGCATGCAAATAATCCGACACCGCGACGTCGAAATGTCGAAACACGCACAGCTAGGCTTAAGTCGATGGCCTCGCCTTGAGCTGTTCGAGGTGTTCCTTGGCGAGGTTGAAAAGTGCGGTGGCAGTCTCTTCAGCCTCCGCCCGGAGGACATCGCGGGTGACAATGCTGGAGATCGTGTTCGCGCCATTAACGGACTAAGAGTGGATTCTTAGCCCGCACTTAGGGTCCGTACAGAAATTTTCGAATCGATTAGGTTCATTAGGCCGCGGCAATTGGCCGAATCCCGTCAAGGAACTGAAGCAGTTATTGCCATACGGGCCCTTAGTAGCCCCGCTCAAGATTTACGAGATTGGTGATGTCATTGCCCAACTTGATCTGCTCGCACAGACCTGCCACCTGCGCTATGCCCGAATCGACCCAATAGCTTGCCACATGTGGTGTGATGGTCACCTTCGGATGGGCCCATAGCGGACTCGCCTGGTCGAGCGGTTCCGAGGTAAAAACATCGAGGCAGGCGCCTGACAGTTGCCCAGCGTCAATGGCGTGCAGAAGTGCAGCCTCGTCGACGTGTGCTCCGCGTCCGACATTAACGAGGTAGGCGCCGCGCTTCATCAGACGGAAAGTTTCGGAATTAAGTATTCCTCGAGTTTCGGTGGTCAGCGGCAGCGCGCACACGACGAAGTCTCGTTCAGCCAAGGCCTCCTTAAGCGCTGGGGCACCAGCGTAACAGGCCACATCGGCGATTTGCTTAGGGTTGCGGGACCATGCCGCCGTGCGATATCCCAGCTCGGCGAAGAGTCGCGCGGCCCATCCACCGATACGCCCAGCCCCAAGGATAACGATGCGGGTCTCGCTGGTCTTCCGTGGCGCGATCGGGCGCCATCTCTTCTGGGTCTGTTGGAGAGCATATTCAACGACATGGCGTTGCCGGCACAGTACTCTGAGAACAATGTACTGCACAACCTCAGAGGCAAGTTCGCGGGTCGCCAAACGTACGACGCCAACGCCCGCAGGCAGCTCACCCAGTTGCAAGCCGTCTATGCCCGCGCCGAGATAGGCAACTGCACGCAATCGCGTCATACCTTCAAAAAACCTGCGCGGCGTACCCTTATCGATCAGCACCAAGTCAATGTCGCCGGGATCGCCGTGATGGGGCCATAACCGGAAGTCGAGGCCCGAAACGCGCGCCTTGAGAGATCGCGCCCACTCCCCCGCGTCGATATAGTCGGGGTAATCATTCACCATCAGTAAAGTGAGTGCTTTCACCACTACCTCCTAAACACTCTGTTCGACGTACATCAGCCGGAATGGATCGAAGCGGCTATCCGGGCACGCCAGCCATGCGCATCGCCTCTGCGAAGTGATCACGATCTTCTTGACGACGGAATGGGTTGTTGTCGAGCAGAAGCTGGATGCATCCTTTGGCTGCTTGCTCAACGCCCCCCGGCCTTGCTTTCAGCCTCGCTACTGCTTTTTCCGCCCATAGCTTTGCCTCGGCAAGCCTATCAAGCTTGGCAAGTATAGCTGCGCCGAAAAAAGTCGAATCGATAAAGTAGTCGGGGACTCTGATCCGCGCGGCTAGGGCCTCGGGATACCGCCTTGCGGTAAATAGGGCAGTCGCCTGAAAGGCGATATACCAATCGGGGTATCGTGGATTGAGACGCATTGCCGCTTCGCCGCAGGCAACCGCCTTTTCCCCTTCTCCATACATTGCGAGCATGTAGCTGGCATTGGCGAGGCTGTCGGCATCGTTAGGGTTGAGCACGATGGCGCGATCCACATGTTTCTTCATGCGCTCATAGTCGCCCCGATAGAGGCAAGGCCATGCCAGCGCGATGTGGGCTTGATAATCGGCTTCATCGAGCGCGAGGGCCCGTTTGGCGCAATCAAAGGCCATGTCATAAGCGCCTCTACCTTCTGCCGCAATTAGCAAATCAAGCGCTTCCATCTGGTAGGTCACCGCTAAACCGGAATAGGCGCGCGAAAAGCTTGGGTCTGTGGCAGCAGCCTTTTCGAAGTGTTGGCGCGCTTCAAGATTGTTCTGACCCACCGTCCACAAGAGATGTTTGCCGCGCAACCAATGGTCATAGGCGATGAGGTTTTCAGGGTGCTTACGCTTAGCGCGTTCCAAGGAATTGTCTTCGAGGCCCACCGCCAGCATGCCCACGATCCTCTGGGTTATCTCGTCCTGAACCGCAAACATATCGGCAATTTCTCGATCATAGCGCTCCGCCCAGATGTGGCTGCCGGTCTCAGCGTCGATGAGCTGCGCGGTTATGCGCAGACGATTCCCGGCGCGACGAACGCTTCCCTCGAGTACATAGGTCACGCCCAAGTCGCGTGCCACGTCGGGGATCTTCATCGTCCGTCCCTTGTAGGTGAACGAGGAATTGCGGGCGATGACGGACAGCGACCGAAAGCGCGAAAGTTCGGTAATGATGTCCTCTGTGATGCCGTCGGAGAAGTACTCCTGCTCTGGATCGCCGCTCCTATTGACAAACGGCAAGACGGCGACCCACGGCTTATCGGGTAGCGACAGTGCGCGACGCACCAAGGCAGAGGTATCGGCTGGGCGCACTCGGCAAACGCGCACCAGCTGCTCGATGTTCTTCAGCGCCTGCTCGCCCATATCCTCGAACTGCAGATCGAGCCGGTTGCCCAGGTGGTCACGCACTGTGCCCGACACCGCTATGCCACCGGCCGGGGCGGCGCTCTCAAGCCTAGCCGCAATATTCACTCCGTCTCCGAAGATGTCCTCGCCCTCGACGATGACATCGCCCAGGTTGGACCCCGATCCGCAGTCGGATCGCGCGGTCCTCTGGCATGTCGGCGTTGCGCGCCTCCAGCCGCCGCTGGATGTCGACCGCACAGGCAACGGCGTTAACAACGCTGGGGAACTCAGCCAGAACCCCATCGCCGGTCGCCTTGAAAATCCTACCCATGTGTTCGGCGATCTTTGGATCGACCAGCTCGGCCCGCAGCGCCCTCAGCGTAGTCAGCGTGCCCATCTCGTCATGGCCCATGAGCCGGCTGTAACCGACCACATCGGCAGCGAGTATGGCGGCCAAACGGCGCTGCACGGCGCTCTCGACCACGCTCGGACTCCTCCCACGTGTGACGGCTCCGCTTTGGAGCCCAATCAACTACACAATACCAGCGCCTTATGTCAGGGCAATCGGGCGCTCGGATATGACCCCTCCCATCGGCAAGCCATTAGAAGCTACGACACGTACGGGCGGAATGACAGCTTTGGGTCATGAGTGTGAGTTCAACCGAGGGCGAGCGAACTTCCGCTTAGGGTAAAGCCACCAGGACAGCTTCAGGCGGAGCCATCACCTTCAGCACCGCTTCGTGTCGTACTGCTGGCTGGAGACGCCCCTCGTTGACGGGCACGGCCGGCCTTCGCCTTACGGCCGCGCCAGCCGCGATCCGAACGGACGAAGGCTTCCAGCATGTGCGGAATCAGGGCTGCGGCGTCCACGGGTTCGTAGAGCCGGCTGTGTTCGGCTGCATACTGGTCGAGTTCCTCCTTGAGCGGTTCCGACAGGGAGATGCTCATGCGGACGACGCCAACCTTCGGCAGCCGACCGAGCCTCAGATCCGGCATGGTTCACCTCCTGCTTGTGAGACAAAGACATGTTGACTGTTCAGATAATCGACATAGGCAACGAGGTCGCGATGAACGGCGGCAGGCAGTTCGACGGTGATCTTGACCGGACGGTCATCGGGAATGGCGGAAAGTTTCAGCTTGGTCATGATGGATCCTTTGGCGTGCCGTAAGGCACAAGAAGAAGGTCGCGATTGACAATCACGCGAACCGGGAAACCGGGCCGCACGGTGAGCGTAGGCTGGACATTGAGCTGATTGCGCACGAGCTGCTGGCCAATATCGGAGGCCGAATCCTGAGCGCTTTCGCGGATGGCCTTGGCGATTTCGCTTTCGTCGTCGCTGGACCCAAACGATGTCCCAATGCCCAGCAATGTCGAGAGTGCTGCGGCCCGGAACATCTGGCCCCAATGACGGTCGACCTCGTCCTCCAGCCCGGAAAATCCTTCAGCGTCTGCGCCCTGCTCGCGCTCCAGCACGATCGAGGTGCCGTCAGGCATGATCAGCCGGTTCCAGACCAGCAGCACGCGCGACTGGCCGAAGGCGACGTGGCTGTCGTACTGGCCGATCAGCCTCGCACCCTGTGGGATCAGGAGATGGGATCCTGTCGCGCTGTCGTAGACATTTTCCGTGACCTGAGCGGTGATCTCGCCGGGCAGGTCGGAGCGGATGCCGGTGATAAGGGCAGCTGGAATGACGCTGCCGGCTTGCACCACATAGGGCGAGGCCTTCTCGGCGAGCCGATTGAGGCTGACTGTGCGACGGTCTGGCTCGGCATTGACGAAGGCCAGCTTGCGATCCTGCACGTTTTGCGCGGCGCCAGGATCGATCGGTGGCGGCCCAAGCGGCGGAGTCAGACCAGATTGGGTGTCCGGTTCTATGACTCTGCTGCGACCATCCTGTCGTGTGGGACCAGGTCTCGTGTTCGTATCGGTGAAGAGCTTCGCCACGCGTGCGGCCTCGATCTCGGCCAGTCGGCGCTGCTCCTCCGGATCTGCGCGCGGTCCACTGATGTTCGGCGCCCCGGTCGGCTGGCCGCGCTCCTGCGCACGCAAGATCGGCCGGCCAAGATCGCCAGGCAGCGCGGGGCCGAGTTGCGGAATCCCGGCATAATCCTTCGGCAGCTTCTGTAGCCCGTCGGCCGTTGAGCGGTTTTCGTTGGTGAAGAGCTCGGGCGGTTGTTCGGTGCCGCGCCGTCCAGTGTCGAGCGCCCAAATCAACGTGCCGAGGATCGCAGCGCTGGCAAGCCCACCAACCCCTATCAGCATCTTGCGCGACAATCGCGTGACCCTGGCCGGTTCGGGCCGAAGGCGCAGTTCCGCTCGAATGTCCTGGTTGGGTGCATTTGCAGCGTCGGTCATCGGAACAGCCCCGCGCCAGGCTGGCGTCGTTTCGCGTCCGTCCGCACGATGCGGACGCGCTTTTCGCTCGTCTTGTCGCCGAGCCTCAATTCAGCGGCCGCAAACAGCCGATCAACGACGTAGTAATTCTGGCGAGCGCGGTAGTTGACCAGTTCTGAACCACCCGAAGGGCCGATCACGAACAGCGGCGGCATTTCCCCCTGCCCTATGCCCGACGGGAACTCGATGTAGACCTTTGCACCGTCGTCGAAGGCCCGAAGCGGCCGCCAGGGTGCGGCATCGCCCTCGATGCGGTAGCGGAAATTCAGTCTCTGGAGGTCGATGCCGGTCGCGACCGGCTTTGTGGCGGAAGCCTGCGCATTCTGGCGCCGCAGCGCAATCAGTTGGTCCTGCGGATACTGCCAGGAGACGGAGGCCATGTAGGTCTTTTCGGTCGAGCGGAGCTCGAGATGATAGGTGCGGCGGTCGCTGTTTATGATGAGGTTGGTCTGGAGATCCGGCCGTGTCGGCTTCACGAGAATGTGGACCTGCTGGCGCTCCCCTGTCCCACTTTGCGTATCGCCGATGATCCAGCGCACTGTGTCACCTGCGGCGACTGGCCCGGAGCCGACAAGCTGCTCGCCGGGCTGCAAGGCGATGTCGGTGACCTGGCCGGGTGCGGCATAGATTTGGTAGAGCGCGCCCTCACTCCAGGGATAGAGCTGGATGGCATTGACGAAACCGTCGCGAACCGGCTGCATGCGTGCGGCCTCATTGGCCTGGCTGATCCGCTGCTTCGGATCGGCTGGCTCCGGCTTCACCTTCGTAGCGTCGACTGGTTTCAACTGACCAGGCAGCGGAAGCGGTTTCGGCACTTCCACCATTTTGACCGGACCAGGCGGCTCGACCCTGCGCACCGCAGGCACCGCATCGTCGTAGGCGATTTCCGGCGGAATGTATTTCTTCGATGCACAGCCGGCGAGCGCCGTTGCCGACAGCAGTGCCAGGGCAAGCCTACGTGCCTTGGGCGCATTGCGCGTGGCCGGTCTCGCCGATGTTCTTGTTGGTGCTGCACGCATCATGAAAACTCCTTCGACCAGCTGATGGCGTTGACATAGACGCCAAGCGGATTGGCTTTGAGCCGGTCAGCGTCGCGGGGTTGCTGAATCACGATTGTGAGGATTGCGGTCCAGCGCTCGGTGCCGGCCAGGTTGCCATTCTCGTAACGGCGCTCGATCCAGGCGACGCGGAAGGAATCCGGCGAAGCACGGATGACGCTGGAAACCTCGATGGCGATCTGGAGTTTGCCCACTTTGGCAAAAGGGTCGTTCAAGCGAGCATAATCATTGAGGGAAATGGCGCCGCGGTCTGTGGTGTAATCGTAGGCCCGCAGCCAGTTTTGGCGGACGATGACCGGGTCGGCCGGAATGCTTCTGACCTGTTCGATGAAGCGGGCCAGATGCCAGGCGATCTGCGGATCGGTCGGCCGATAGTCGGCAACGGCCGGAGCGACAACCTGCGCTTCGCCGAACTTGTCGACCTCCACCACCCAGGGAACCACTGAGCCGCGCGTCGACTGCCAGACCAATGCGGATGCAAAACCGCCGGCCAAGACGAGAGAGCCGAAGGCCATCAGCCGCCAGTTTTTCGCCTGGACGCGAGCCGAGCCGATGCGCTCGTCCCAAATCTGGGCTGCACGCTGATATGGCGTCTCGGGGTGAGGCGTTTTTGCGTAACGAACGAAGGGGCGTCTAAAGGGGGTCATCGGCGGTCATCCTGATCGAGGGAAACATTCATTGAGCCGCCGCCATCATCGCTCGAATGAACTGAATGCGCGGCGATGCTGGCGCCATGGCTCATGGCCTGGCGGCGCTTCATGCGTTTTGCCCATGCGGGCGGGGCGTCGGCACTGGTTTGGGTGGTCGACCAGTCACCGGAGGAAGCCGTTCGCGACGATCGCTCTTCACTCGTCGCGGCCCAAGCTGCCAATCGGCCGGCCTCGTAGCTATCGGACAAGGCTGACGCGGCGCGCGACATTGCCTGCTTGACGGGTTGAACGGCAGCGCTGGCGCCAGCCTTTGCGACACCCGCCATGCCGGCGGCGATTGAGCCTGCACCACCTCTTCCAGACGTGGCTGCGGCAAGTTCCCAGGCGGCCGAAGTGCTGCCGGCCAGATGCGCGCCACCACGTGCGGCGGCTGCCGACATGCGCCCGCCTGCACTGAGCCCGCCTGCTGCGCCGCTCAATCCGGCGCGGGCGCCCATAGCGCCGGCTACGCCAAGGCCACCAACGGCGAGGCTCGTGCCAACAGCGGCACCTGCGCCCAGTTGCGGAGCACCCGAAACCAGCCCCGTCGCGATGCCGGGACCGAAGATCGACAGGCCCATCAGCGACAATGCGCCGAGAACAAGCGACAGCGCATCGGTGATCGTCGGTTGTTCGGCACCAAAGCCTTGAGTGAACTCGCCGAAGAGGCCCGAGCCGATGCCGACGATGACGGCGAGCACCAGGATTTTCACGCCGGAGGCAACGATGTTGCCGAGCACTTTTTCAGCGAGGAAGGCGGTCCGGTTGAACAGCGCAAAAGGGATCAGCACGAAGCCGGCAAGCGTCGTCAGCTTGAATTCGACCAGCGTGACGAAGATCTGTACGGCGAGAACAAAGAACGCAATCAGCACGATCGCCCAAGCAATCATCAGGACCACGATCTGAACAAAATTCTCGAAGAACGAGACGTAGCCCATCAACTGGCTGGCGGCTTCGAGGATTGGATTGCCGGCATCGACGCCGACCTGCGCGACGCGGCCCGGCTGCAGCAGTGCGGCGCCCGATAGTGCCGAACCTCCCGCCTTCAGACCGAGTCCGGAAAAGCTCTCGAAGACGATCCCGGCCAGACGATTGAAGTTGCCGATGATGAAGGCAAAGAAGCCGATATAGAGCGTCTTCTTCACCAGCCGATGCAGCACGTCCTCATCAGCACCCCAAGCCCAGAACAGGCCGGCCAGTGTGATGTCGATGACAATCAGGGTCGAAGTAAGAAACGCGACTTCCCCACCGAGCAGACCAAAGCCGGAATCGATGTAGCGAGTGAAAGTCTCGAGGAAGCGATCGATCACGCCGGTGTCGTTCATGGCGCCACCGTCTCCGGATTGAGCCGGTCTTCCGCGCGAGGCGGAGTTGGCGGTTGGAGCGGCAGCATTCGGCTCTGGTCCTTTTCGATCCACGGAGCCGCGGTTGGCGCGACGGGACGAGATGGCCGCAGGAAGCGTCGGCGGCTTTCAGCCCAGGCTTTCCTGCAGGTGTCGTCGTCAATCGCCGCCATGCCACTGTCCCGGCATCGGGCAAGTTCGACTCTTGCCGGCTCGCCGCCCGGATGTGCGGAGCGCGGGGAGGACGCGTCCCGCGAGCCGTCGCCGCGCAACGCCATGAAGGCGGCGGTCATGGCGGCGCCAAGGGCAAGAACGGCTGCTATCCGGGCGGCGATCTTGAGATCCATGCGGTCTTCGCCTCAGTCGTGGAACATTTTTACCGATGACGGGCTGTAACTGCTGCCCGTCATGAAACGGCTGAACTGTTCGCGTGCCTGCTCCTGCGCGGCCGCCCGCCTCGCCTGCTCAAGGGCCTCGGCTCGTCCTTGTGCGGCCAGCATCGCGGTGAGATCGGCAACTTGCTTGGCCTGCACGGCAAGAAGCTGGTTGCCGGCCTGCGTCGCCTGCAGCACGCCGACAGCCGATTGGCTGGCGCTGACCAGCGCACTCGTCTGCTCCTGTGTCCCTGCGATGTTGTCGACTGCGATGGCGCCGGTTTTCAGCGAATGCTCGAAGGCAGACACCGAGGTCTGCCAGCGTTGATGCGCACCCTCGACAAGCTGCTGGCTGGAGAGATCCGAACCGAAATTCTTGTAAGCGGAGGCAAACTGGCTCTCGATATCCTGGACGCTATAGGCCAGCTTCTCGGCTTCGCCGAGCAAGCTCTTCATCTCGGAAAAATTGCCCTCGATCTGGCCAAGCAGCGAGGTTGGCAGCGAAGTGAGATTCTTCGCCTGGTTGATCAGCATCTGCGCTTCGTTTTGCAGCGAGGTGATCTGGTTGTGGATCTGCTCCAGCGCACGCGATGCCGAAAGCAGGTTCTCGGCATAGTTCTTTGGGTCGAACACGATCAGTGCCGATGCTGGTGCCGATGATAGCGCCGTCGCGACGACGATTGCGCCGGCTGCCGCCATGCGACGGATACGGCGACCTGCAAGAACGGAATTCATGAGGCAAGCTCCTTTGTGGATCGGTCGATCACGTTGGTGAGACCTGGGATGAGGTCGGCCGCCCAGGAGAGACCGCGCTCCGCTAGCCAGGCCTCGAGGAAATGCTCTCGGCCGGCCTCGACAATTGTCCGGTCGATCGCGGCCTGGTCTGATTTGGACGATGTGGCGCAGAGCGCCAGCGCGATCGGACCGAGTCCCAGTTCGAACAGACGGTTGCCGCGGCGGCTTTGACAGTAATAGTCGCGCTTCGGTATCGCCCGGGCGATGATCTCGATCTGACGATCGTTGAGACCAAAGCGTCGATAGATCTCGGCGATCTGCGGCTCGATAGCGCGCTCGTTCGGCAAGAACAGCCGCGTCTGGCAGCTTTCGACGATTGCCGGCGCGATTGGCGATCCGGCGATGTCCGAAAGCGACTGCGTGGCGAAGACCACGCTGGCGTTCTTTTTTCTCAGCGTCTTCAGCCATTCGCGCAGCTGGTCGGCGAAACCGCCATCGTCGAGCGCCAGCCAGCCCTCGTCGATGAGCAGCAGTGTCGGCCGGCCATCCATCCTCTGCTCGATGCGGTGGAAAAGATAGGCAAGCACCGCGGGAGCAGCACCCGTGCCGATCAGGCCCTCGGTTTCGAACGCCTGGACGGAGGGTTCGCCGAGACGCTCATACTCGGCATCAAGCAGCCGGCCAAAAGCGCCGCCGATGCAGTAGGGACCAAGCGCCTGTTTCAGCGGCGAGGACTGCAGCAGCACGGACAGGCCAGTCAGCGTCCGTTCGTGGACGGGCGCAGAAGCCAGCGACGTCAGCGCCGACCACAGATGTTCCTTGACCTGCGGCGTGATGGGCACGCCTTCGCGCAGTAGAATGTCGAAAAGCCAGTCGGCCGCCCAGGCCCGCTCCGGCGTATGATGGATGCGGGCAAGCGGCTGCAGCGACACGGTGTCAACGTCGTCCGACAGATCGGTCAAAGTGACCAAGGGCAACGGATCGTCAGACCCTTGCCCGCTTGCGGTATCGCTTCCGAGATTGTGCCAGTCACCATTCATGGCGAGTATGGCCGCGCGGATTGAGCCGCCGAAATCAAAAGCAAAGACCTGGCTGTTTTCGTAGCGCCGGAACTGAAGCGCGATCATCGCCAACAGGACCGACTTGCCAGCGCCCGTCGGGCCGATGACGAGGGTGTGGCCGACGTCGCCGACATGCAGGCTGAACCGGAACGGTGTGGCGCCCTCCGTTCTGGCGAAGAACAGCGGCGGCGCTCCAAGATGCTCGTTCTCGATCGGACCTGCCCAGACCGCGGAGAGCGGAATCGTGTGCGCGAGGTTGAGCGTGGAAAGCGGCGGCTGGCGAATATTGGCATAGACATGGCCAGGAATACCGCCCAGCCAAGCTTCGATAGCGTTGACGCCTTCGGCGATACAGGTGAAGTCCCTGCCCTGAATGATCTTTTCGACCAGACGCAGCTTTTCGTCGGCGATCGACGGATCGGCATCCCAGACCGAAACGGTGGCGGTGACATAGGCTTCGCCGATCTGGTCAGAGCCCAGGTCCTGGAGCGCCGCGTCCGCATCGGCCGCCTTGTTGGCGGCGTCCGTGTCGACGAGAACGGATGCCTCGTTGGTCATCACCTCTTTGAGGATCGCGGCGACGGATTTCCGCTTCGCGAACCACTGACGGCGTATCTTCCTCACCAACTTGGTCGCGTCGGTCTTGTCCAGCATGATCGCCCGCGTCGACCAGCGGTAGGGGAAGGCAAGGCGATTAAGATCGTCGAGAATCCCCGGGAAGGTCATCGTCGGAAACCCGGTGATGGTGAGTGTGCGCAGATGCGCATCGCCAAGCCTCGGCTCTAACCCGCCGGCCAACGGCTGATCGACAAGCAGAGCATCGAGATGCATCGGCGTTTCTGGCACGCGAACGCGATGCCGCTTGGTCGAAATGGTTGAGTGTAAGTAACTCAGCGTCTCTCCGTCATCGAGCCAGTCAGCTTCGGGAACGAAGCCCTCGATGAGGTTGAGCACGCGGTCGGTGCGGTCGACAAAAATCTTCAGGAGCTCCCAAGGATCGACGCCGGTCTTTTCCCGGCCTTCGTAGAGCCAACTCTCCATGCGCGACGCTTCCTCGGCCGGAGGCAGCCACACGAAGGTGAGGAAGTAGCTGCTTTCAAACAGCACACCGGAGTCTTCGAACTGTTCGCGACGCTCGATGTCGAGAAGTGCGGATGCGCAATCCGGGAACCGGCTGTCTGGGTAGCCGCTGGCAGGATTGCGCTGGGCTTCGACAAAAAGTGCCCAGCCGGAGCCGAGCCGACGCAGCGCGCCGTTGAGCCGCGCGGTCGTGCCGACGAGCTCCGCCGGCGTCGCGGAGTCCAGATCCGGCCCGCGAAAACGCGCCGTCCGTTGAAAACTGCCGTCCTTGTTGAGCACCACGCCCGGCGCTACCAGGGCAGCCCACGGCAGATAATCGACGAGGCTGGCACTCTTCTTTCGGTATTCCGCGAGGTTCATCATGGCGAAACCTCAACATCCGAAATGCGTGGGATAGCGCAGGTGGCGGCGAACCACATCGACGAATTGCGCATCGCGCTTTGCCGCCCAGACGGCCACGAGATGTCCGACCGCCCAGATGATGAGCCCCGCGATCCACAAGCGAAGCCCCAATCCGATCGCGCCGGCCAGCGTGCCGTTTGCGATGGCGACCGCACGCGGCGCGCCGCCGAGCAGGATCGGTTCGGTGAGCGCGCGATGCACCGGCGCGAAGAAGCCACGGATCTCCTCATCCATCAGATCAGAGCTCCGCCACCGAAGGAGAAAAAGGACAGAAAGAACGAACTTGCCGCGAAAGCGATCGACAGCCCGAAGACGATCTGGATCAGCCGGCGAAATCCGCCTGACGTGTCGCCGAAGGCGAGCGACAAACCGGTGATGATGATGATGATCACCGCCACGATCTTGGCGACTGGCCCCTCGATTGACTCAAGGACTTGCTGAAGCGGCTCCTCCCAGGGCATCGAGGAACCGGCAGCATGGGCGGGCGCAATCGTAATGATCGCGGCGGTCGCCGCATACGACAGCTCCACGGCAAGTTTGCGGATAGCCGATGAATTGAAGCGGATCTGGGTCATTCTGAAGCTCCATAGGGAGAGTGGCGATTCACGGTCGTTGTGGTCTCGAAATTTGCTTCCAGGGTGCGGTAGTCGCCGGTGGCCGGATCGAGCCCGTCGACCAGGGCGATCTCGACGAGCCGGCGCGCTGAGCCGCGGCCAGCGAGAACTGCGATGAGATCTATGGTTTCGCCAATCAGTGCGCGCGGAACCGTAATGACCACCTCCTGCACGAGCTGCTCCAGTCGCCGCAGTGCGCCAATGGCAGAATTGGCGTGGATGGTGCCGATGCCGCCGGGATGGCCAGTGCCCCAGGCCTTCAACAGATCGAGCGCTTCCGCACCGCGTACCTCGCCGATCGGAATGCGATCGGGCCGAAGGCGTAACGACGACTTCACCAGATCGGAAAGCGAGGCGACACCGTCCTTGGTGCGCAGCGCCACAAGATTGGGCGCAGCACACTGCAGCTCTCGCGTATCCTCGATCAGCACGACGCGGTCGGCGGTTTTAGCGACCTCCGCCAGCAACGCGTTCACGAGCGTGGTCTTGCCCGTCGACGTGCCGCCGGCCACCAGCACGTTCTTCCGTGTCTTCACGGCAAGCTGCAGGACGCCAGCCTGGGCTTCGGTCATGATGCCGGCGGCGACATAGTCTTGAAGCGTGAACACCGCGACTGCCGGCTTGCGGATGGCGAAGGTTGGCGCCGTGACAACAGGCGGCAACAGACCCTCGAACCGTTCGCCGGTCCCGGGCAGTTCGGCCGAAACGCGCGGCGAGCCCGAATGCACCTCCGCACCGACATGGTGCGCGACCAGCCTGACGATCCGTTCGCCGTCGGCCGCGATCAGTATTTCATTGCTTGCAACGAGTCCTTCGCTGAGACGATCAACCCACAGGCGACCGTCGGGATTGAGCATCACCTCGACAATGGCTGGATCGTCAAGGAAGCCTGCGATGGCCGGGCCGAGGGCGGTGCGCAGCATGCGCGTGCCGCGCGACACCGCTCCCTTGCTGGCATGATGGTTGGTCGCCATGCGGGGTCCCCGTTTCTCGCCACGAACTGATTCGTGGCGCGGTCGGGGATCATTAGAAAAGGCGGGAGCGCTGGCCTTGCAACAAGCAAAACCGGCGATCGTGGCATGACGTGCAGAGACTTGCGAAATGCGGTGCGGCGACCGCGATAGCTCAGCAACCGGTGCCCGACTGGCTATCTCCGCTCCAGCAGAACAGCCGGCTATATCTAGGGCCGCAAGCGAAGCCCGATTGGGAAGTCATTATTGGCATCGACGTTCCAAGGATCGGCTCGACGTGCATGTTTTGCCGTCCGGCGAGGCGTTCTCGGTGGGTATGACCATGCCGGGGTGGAGGCTCTGGTTCGGCGATTGGCAGCCCTTTCGCCGGCCGTTGTCGGATTGGAGTCGACAGGCAGCTTCGAGAGACTGGCGGTCGCCGCCTTGGCAGGCAACGGCCTGGCGATTGTCATGATCAATCCGGCGCGGGTGTAGGCGAGGCTAGCAGGTATGTTGAAGAGCCTAGAGAACTATGGTGGAAATTGCCAGAAAGGTTGATTTTTGAAGTTTCTCGTGTCCCTGAATATCAAAAATCCGGCCACCGTTGCTCTCGCCGATGAACTCGCACGCCGCCAGGGTATCAGTAAGACAGCAGCCATCCATCAAGCGCTTGCATCGCTTGGGCTTTGGAGAGACCGCTCAGGAGCGTCTGCTGGCAGAATTGCGCGCCATCCGAGAAAGAGTGGCACGATTGCCTGAACTGGATACTCGCAGCGACGAGGAGATCATCGGGTATGACGAGCATGGAATCCCTAACTGATGGTGATCGATACCTCAGCTGTTGTAGCGATCCTTCGGAGCGAGCCTGAGGCAGCAAGGCTGGAACGAGCGCTGGTCTCCCGACCCAATCCGACGGGTCCCGGCAACCGGGGTGCCCGAGGCACGCATGGTGCTGGTCAGCAGGCGCGGCGAACACGAGATTGGCCGAGATCGATCTTTGGCTGCGCAAAATCGAGGCCGACATCATTCCTGTCGACTCCGAATTGGTTGATCTGGCGACCCAGGGTTGGCTGACCTACGGCAAAGGCCACCACCCGGCGGCGCTGAATTTTGCCGATTTCCTGTCCTATGCTTTGGCAAAGCGTGCAGACGAACCGCTGCTTTTCATCGGCAAAGACTTCTCCCAAACGAATATCGAACCGGCATGAGCACGAGACTCTAGGATCATCGGCTGTCTCCAGCTTGAACCCTGTAATAGCGCCAATTAGTTTCGATCCTGTCGGCTGGGCCTGCATCAAGGGGTGTCGTGCCAATTGGTCCCAAAGCAGAGCAAGCTGGCGTCTTTCGTCCCTCCGATCTGGCGCTGCTGGGCCGCGTCTTCGATCGGTTGGAAGTTGAGGGCCAATCCAGCCGGCAAACATGTTGCTCAGACATTCACGGCCGCGACGCTGGTTGTGCGAACAAATGATGGGCCTCGTCGAAAACGGCCCTTGGGAGGACCCGAAGCTCGCTTGCTTCGTAGGGGAGATGCTCGAGATACTGCGTCGTCAGCCGGGCAACCACTTGCGCTTGGGCCAGGTCACGACGGCGCTTGATTGGCTCGCGATCAGCTCGTTTTGAGACCCAGAATTTGTGAGCGGCAAAAATACGCGGATCGGGTGCCACGAGCCGTAACGGTCCGCCTTTTTCATCGATGGCGATTGCTTCGAAAGCAGGGGCATTTTCCAACCATGCCAGGCCGGCGATCTCGGCGGCCACCAATTCGTCGTCAGCCTTTCCGATAGTTTCCCGGCTCGGCTTCCACGCCGGGTTTGCGGGCGGTTTGATCAGATCGACGAGATATCCGTCGCGGTTCACCGCGCGGAATGTGGCGGATGAACGCTCGAAAGACCGATCGACCTTGCGCAAAAGGTTGATGAGCGCTCCATCTTCGACGTTGGCGCCAGACATGATCCTGAGGGACTGGCGCGAGTCCATGAGGAGATCGATATCTTGCGTCGATGTGATTCCGGGATCCACGAACACTCCGGCCGCCGCCTCATAGGCGTAGATCGCATTCGTGCCTGCAATACGAATTCCTTCCCCGAGAAGACCGGCGTTATCGATTGCTCTGATAATTCTTGCGGCGATCAGGGGAACACGCCCAAGCCGGAGCGCGCGATTGACAGCAGATTGGCGCTCCATCTGCTCCTGTCGCGCAGAGAGCGTTTCTTGGGCGGACGCGCGAGCTGCTTCCCAATCCGCCTTGACAGCTTCGCTCGCCGGCGAGCGCCGACCCTCTGCCCTTTGGTGTCGTACGCCAGCGGCGTCGTAGTAGCTTCGCATCAAATGGTCGATGCCGTTCACGGTGTGCCAGACGAGGGATCCCCGAAAGCTCTTCGCCTTCCTTTGGGCCTCTTGGAGCGCAATGAAACGTTGGTCGGAATTGACTTTTTCCCGACGCTGATCGTTATTTAATTCAACAAAATCAATCAATTCAACAGTTACCATACGTTTAGCTCAGAGCTGTTGCAAGACACAATAGGCGGCGGAGCGCCCGATTGCAACAGCTCTCACGTGATTCCACTGCGACTGTTGAAGTAACTGTATTAATTAAAAAATATGACGACGGAGCGGCTTTTTTACGGCAGCGCAGTCGAAGCAAAAGCGCCGCTCGAACGCGGCCTTCGCTGGTTTTATTCGATCCCAGACCGGGCCGGTGCAAACGGTCTGAGAAAAGCTACCAATATGGCGATGGTGATCATTCGTCACCTCAAGCCGATCCGCTCGATTTGCAACTCCGCGGATGTCGTGACAAAGCTCCCTTTCCCCCGGCTTGGAAGTGCTTAGCTGTCGTCCTTGTAAGACTTGGCGGCATTATCGATCTTACGCCAGTCGTTTCCGTGGCGCCGCACAAGCTCCCGCGCCTGGGCTGGCGATACACTTGCGTTTCGACGATGTGGTTCACTTCCGTCTCCTCGCTTTCAGGGGACGCGAACGAGGGCTCGTTGGCCGTCTGGCAATGGGGTTTTGCATCTAGTCTGGGCATGAATGGACCTCTCCTGGAGCAGAATAAACGGTCCGGCGCGGCGAAGCTTTCCCACGCTAGCATTCAGCAGTTTCACCGATCGCCTCATTGGCTGCCCCTAGCGGCTCTGACCATACGTTCTGGTGCTCTTGGACCCAAATGAACTGCACCGCGTTGTTTGCGAGCAGTGCTGTGCTTCGCAATCTGATGGAAAAATCCGACGCCCCTGCTGCACCGCAGCCAGCTCCTGGAGCCGAAGCGCGCTTTCCGTACGATCGCGCGGCGGTTGAGCGGTTTCGACAGGCATTTCCGCGCGCCAGGTGGAGTTACGAGCGCAAAAGCTGGTTCGTGCCGGGAAAGACTGCCGCGCGGCGCATCCAGCGCTGGCAGGCGCAAGAGGCGGATCTACGAGTAGCACATGATGACAGCAAGGGACGGGATGCCTTCGCCTTCGATCCCCTGTCGAGCCGGTATCTGGAAGTCGCGGACGACCTGCGCATCCGCACGCCATATTCGCGGACGGTTCTCGAAGAACTGCGAGCCGTTCCATGGGCGAGCTGGGACGACGAACTGCGGGCCTGGAGGGTGCCTTTCCGCTCCTACGAGGAGTTGAGGCGCCATTGGCCAAGTATCGAAAGGGCCGCACGCCGCGCAGAACCGGAGGAGAGGAAACGGCGACGGGAAGCGTCCAAAGACTCCGAGGAATATGAAGCCGCCAGATTGCGGTATGCCGAACACAGGCGACGTCGCTATCCACTGCCCCCTGACGATTTACCCCGGCTTGGCCGTGCCGTGGCGACGGAGCAATACGGCATCGTGGTCTTCACCGAGATTTCGGGTGAACTCGTCAACGCCTCGGAGTTAGCAGCGTTCTATCCGCATTTGATCGAGGCGAACGTCGACCATGTCTGGGGCAGATGGCGTCCGGCGACGTTGGCTGAATTAATTAGAACATGGCCCGCTCGGCGTGCTGCCGAGTTAGCGGAACGGCAACGAGGCTGGTGGCAACCAACGCTGCCCGAACTCAGGATAGCTCGCCAAAAAGCTCGAAGCCTGGCCCGAAGAAGGGCAAGGCTTGGCCGCTTCCAGCGTCTGTCCGGTTGCTCTAGTGTTGAAATGTCAACCGATCGGAACCTTCCATGTAGCAATTGCGAACAACATATGAGCTGGCTGAACATTGCCGGATGATGGCGTCGCTGGCCTTGAAGAGCGGGACGCATGAAACCGAACTTGACCTGCCGTAGGCGCGCGACACCCGCATCAATGATCTGGCTCCAATAACCCGCGTGGCAGCTGAAGCCAGCGTCGGCGTTCTTCGAATTTACCGGACGAAGTACCCGAAGGCGAAGGATCCATTTTCGCTCCACGCTCCGCGTTTATGGCCATCGCCGACCGAGAGGAAGTTCGCCGCTCCGCTAACACGGGCCTGGGCGCGCCAAGGTCATCGCTGAATGTAAAAGCCATTTCTGCAGAATTCGACGCACACAATGCCGATCCGAGGCCAACTGGGAGTGCATACCCCAGCTTGGAATTGTGCGGAACCGTACGAAGCCGATTGCAAGCAACCAACCTGGTTGGCCGGGCATTAGCAAAGCATCAATTTGGAAAGCATCGGGAGGAAGACCATGCTGCACGTTAACATGCCTCGCGAATTTGAGGTCGGCGATGAGGTTGCGCTGGCAGGTACCGTCATCACGATTCTCCCCAGCGGGCGCGCCAGGGTGAGCATTCCTTCGTATGACCATCCTTATACGATTGATCCGCCACCCAAAGTCCGGGCCGGCGACCGAGTGGTTCTTGTTGGGGATGTCACCCGCATCGATTGCGGGGCGAACAAACTCTCTGTGCGGATTGACTGCGGCGGGGTGATCACGGTCGACAAGTCGGCGATCACTCGGCTGAGAAAGCACCGCCGGACTTCAGCGGGTTGACGCTCCGGCGATACAACGGCCGGTGTCGGCGTAGGGAAGATGCCAACGCCTTTGGACAGCCCAAGGGTGCGGCGCGGTCCAGCCGGATATGGAGCGGACGAACGGATAAATGGGAGCTCGACGGCTAGGGCACGCGTCCAGCGTAGTGCGTCCCTGGCGTCTTCGAGATTACTGGTGAAGCAAGTCGCAACCGCGCCTCACCTGCCGTCCAGCGTTCGGATTCGCGATCGTCGCTCTCGGCAACAGGCGGCGCGCCCGTCCAGGACGTGTCGCACGTGTGCGCTGTGGAAGGAGATGCCCAGCACATTTCGGGTGAAGGCAGCGCGGGCATCGCGATTGATCGTAACCTTTCTGTGCAACGAGCGCCTGATCGCCGGTCAGCAGTTTCAATCGCGATGGGCTCCGGTTCGTACCCATTATGGAGATCACATGTTCGTCCCGGGCCCCGATGCCGGCAATAGGTCTGCTTCGGAGCGTCGCGACGGAACTGGGCGACACTGGTTGCGGTGGAGTAAGCGCCCTCCCCTGGGTTAACAACCCGGTCGGTGACGGCCGCGACCGCATCGACAACAACCGCAACGGCAATCAAGTCGTCGCTGAAAGGCCGCAAGGTATCTGTCACGACATAGCGTGCCGGCGAAGCTCCGCCCTTGCGACGGAGATTCGTTGTAAGCCGATCAGACGGCAACGCCTGGCCAGATGAGCGAGAACTTACCCTCGGTGTGGGTCTCGACCAGGCTCGACGTTCGTCGAGGGTCGTCGGTAACTGCCGACTACGAGTCAAGGTCGTAGGGCTCGTGGCCCAGCTCGTTGTGATGAAGCGCCTCTGCCATACACCTGATGTCGAACGCCTGACCGCACGCCGGGCAGACGACGAAATACTCCTGCTCCCGAAGTGGCGATGCATCGTGGTCTTGGGGGATGACGATGTCATTGTATTCGTCGGGCATTGGGTCCTCCGGCAACGCCGCCCGCCATGCTGGAACGCCTGCCGGCAGGATTTGTTTCAAAGTTACTGCGCCTAAGAAGAAGCCCTGGGCATCGATTGTGGCCCGATGTCCGGTTTCGCTGGCAATAACCCTTGCCGAGGCCCGCCGCTCCGATGAACGGTGATCTGATGGGCATCAGCTGCGCAAAATAGCTCCGAAATCGGGCACCGGGGTTGGGCTGTTGAAGCGCCTGTCTTGCCGGCAGCTCATCCAGTCGCTGGCGGCGCTGGCGGGACATCGTCGGCTATTTTTTGCCTCAGCCTTGGTCCTTTGCTGAGCCGGCGACCGAGCGCATCGACGAAATTGTCATAACGCTGCAAACCCTTGGCGCGCGCCTCGGCCTGAGCGGATTCCGGCAAGGCTGGGGTCGAGTTGAGCCAAAACCGGACGAACAATGCTAACGTCTCAATAGCAATTCCGACGTCACGCTCGACACGCTGCACGCGTCGATCGATCTGGTCGAGGCGGCGAGTTATCGCCGCTTGCTTCCGCTCTTCGGCATCCGGCGACAGAAACGATGCGAGCGCAGCCTCGGCGACCAGTGACAGCGAGACCTCGCGCCGCCCAGCGTAATCGGCCAGTCCGTTCATCACGTCAGGATCAAGATAGGCAGACAGACGTTTTTTCTTCGCGTTCTTCATGGGCTCAAAGCTCAATGCCATCACTGGGGTCAAGAGCGGCCTGACGTGCTGCGCGCCTCATAGCCTGATCGACACCACGACGGCGCATGGCGTCATCGTCGGGCTCGTCCCGGTCAAGATCGAACTCATCGTCGCGCTGTGTTGTTCGCTCCGGTGCGATGTCCTCGTGTTCGGGAAGCTCGGGCTGGCGGCGGATGCCGCCATTGGCCGGATCGTCGTCCTGCTGATCCGTGACGGACCTCGCTTCTTGAGAATTGCCCTCCTGCTTCATGAGAACCGTCGTTCCGGTCCAGTCGTCAGAGCGTTCGGCTTTCAAGCTCTCTCCGGCTTTCGGTGGCGGCAGGACACGCTCGGCAAGCCGCTGATCGGCGAAGTAGCGTGCCTTCTTCGCTCGGATTGGGAACTGGCCCGAGATCATGACGATTGCGTCGGTGGGCGGCAGCTGCATGATCTCGCCCGGCGTCATCAGAGCGCGCGCCGTTTCCTGCCGCGACACCATCAGATGCCCGAGCCAGGGCGACAATCTGTGGCCGGCATAGTTTTTCATGGCGCGCAACTCGGTCGCGGTCCCCAAAGAGTCTGAGACGCGCTTGGCTGTCCGCTCGTCATTGGTGGCGAAGCTTACCCGTACGTGACAATTGTCGAGGATGGAATTGTTCGGTCCGTAGGCCTTCTCGATCTGATTGAGTGATTGTGCGATCAGGAACGACTTGATGCCATAGCCGGCCATGAAGGCCAGCGCGCTTTCGAAGAAATCGAGCCGGCCGAGCGCCGGGAACTCGTCGAGCATCATCAACAGACGCTGTCGATGATCCTTCGCATGGAGATCTTCCGTCAGTCGGCGGCCGATCTGGTTAAGCACGAGGCGGATTAGCGGCTTCGTGCGGCTGATATCCGATGGCGGCACGACCAAATAGAGGGTCGTCGGCCGTCTCTCCTCGACAAGGTCGGCGATCCGCCAGTGGCAACATGAGGTCACCTTGGCCATAACCGGATCGCGGTAGAGGCCCAGAAAACTCATGGCCGTCGAGAGCACGCCGGAGCGCTCGTTTTCGGATTTGTTGAGCAGTTCTCGGGCAGCCGACGCGACGACCGGGTGCGGGCCGGCTTCGCCCAAATGCCGGGTCAGCATCATGGCGCGCAACGTCGTCTCGATTGGCCTCTGTGGATCGGAGAGGAAGTTCGCCACGCCGGCAAGGGTCTTGTCTTTCTCCGCATAGAGCACATGCAGTATGGCGCCGACCAGCAGCGCATGGCTGGTCTTCTCCCAGTGGTTGCGGCGTTCCAATGTGCCTTCCGGGTCGACCAGGACATCCGCCACGTTCTGCACATCTCGAACTTCCCGCTCGCCTCGTCGCACCTCCAGCAGAGGGTTATAGGCCGCGGATGCGGCATTGGTCGGATCGAACAGAAGCACCCGGCCGAAATGTGCGCGCCATCCGGCCGTCAGTTCCCAGTTTTCGCCTTTGATGTCGTGGACAATTGCCGAACCCGGCCAGGTCAGCAGCGACGGCACGACCAGGCCAACACCCTTGCCGCTTCGGGTCGGCGCAAAACACAGCACGTGTTCGGGACCGTCATGGCGTAGATAGTCGTGGTCGAGCTTGCCGAGCACCACGCCATCATGACCGATTATGCCTGCGGCTCTGATTTCGTCTCGCGTCGCCCAGCGTGCCGAGCCATAGGTCGCGGAGTCCTTTGCCTCGCGCGCGCGCCACAGCGACATCCCGATCGCGGTGGCGATCGCCATCAGGCTGCCGCTTGCCGCAATCGCCGCGCCCTCAACAAAGACCTTCGGCGCGTAGGCGTCATAGAAAAACCACCACCAGAAGAATGCCGGCGGGGGATAAATGGGCTGTCCCGCCAGTTCGAACCAGGACGGACCGAGTTGGCTCTGAAAGCCGAGCCGCCATGCCGTCCATTGTGTCGCTGCCCATGTTGTCACGAGGACGAACCCAAGGGTGGTGAGGACCTGTCCCCACAAAATCTTGGATGCCGGCACTTGTCGTTTCTCCGATCTGAATAACCCGAACAACGAAGAAAGACCGAGTGTCGAGATATGCAAGGGGAAGGAGTTGTCAAAAGCGGCAGGACGTACTGTGAGATAGAAAGACTTGCAGAATTCGGTCGGGGACCTTCTTTGGAAAGTATTTCACTTGGGCAGAGAGATCAGAGTCGGGTCGTTGCCATTGCGCCACCATGGAACAATCGTGACTGTTCTCATTCTGGTGGTCGTGAAGGAGATCAACTAAATCGCAGATCTGCACAACTATCCACTTGCGCCTCGAATGGGAAAGGGGTCCGACACCTGGCACATGGAACGTCCGGCCCAGAGCCGCTCGATCTCTTGTGCCCGATCGCACTGTCTGCCGACGACCTGATCACGTGCAGCCGCGCATAAGATCCGCAAATTGCAAGATGATCGCGGCTGCGATGGCTATTTGTCGACGAAAGCCGGCTGCAGGACCGTCGCTGGTTCTCAATGGAGACTGCCGCAACCGCGCCAAAGCGCGACGTTATCGGGAACGAATCCGTGCGTTGGGTTTAGCTCCGCTTCGCAGCGCGCGCTGGAGGAGCGCCTGCGTCGATTCGGATCCGACGCTCGCAAGCCGGCAATGCTGGAAGACCTAGCTGCCAGCCGCCGGCGCTGGGCCGCCCTGCCCGTGCTCGATGCTCGCAGCGCCGACGAGATCATTGGGGGCGCGGCCAGCAAGGACGCTTAGTGCGCAATCGATAGGACCTCCTCGCAACCCCGTTTGGACATGGACTTGGAATGGCTGAAAAACGCTCTCGACAGCCGCTATTTGGACTGGCGCGCGGCAGCGATGGCCTGCAAGAGATTAATGCTGCTCATGTCAGGTTGACTGGATGCGGCAACAGCCAGTGCTGCGGCATCGGCCGTTTTCGCGACGTCGTCGCTGCTGATGGTTCCGCGCTTTTCCAGCAGGTTTAAAAGTTCGACAACGAGAAGGAAGGCGTTCACGCCATACCGTTCGGCTCTGAGCTCGAATTCGCCCCGCGCCAGTTCCTCCGAGTCTCCCTCGACCCTTTTGTCCATGATTTGATCGCCTCCCGCGGCAAAGCTACCATAAATTAACAACGTGTTCTAACCCGCCTTCATCTGGAAAAACCCGCCGTGCCCATCAGCACGGCGGGTTGATCAAGCGTTGCCCAAGGCCTGGTGCTGGCAGATCTATAGATCGATTGCCGCCCGACAGCCTATCAAACACGCTTCGTCCCCGCGCCGCCTAACTTGGTAATGGCGGGCTTCTCCTCCCCAAATCGTTCAGGTCACTGGATGACTTTGACGATCTTGCGTGTGCCTGGATCAACGACAACGGTCCGGTTGTCGACGACGACGTAGCGGTATTTGACGTTCGGGACCTCATGAAGCTCGACTGTGTCGGGCAGGGTTGAGCCGATATTGAGCTCCACTCCAGGAATTTTCACCGAAGCGAGTGGCTGCTTTTTCACATATTCCTTAATCACCGTCTCCTGTTCCGGGTCGATCACCACGTCCTGAGCGGCGGCAGCACCGACACCAGCCAGCAGCAGAAATCCCGCGGCTGCGGTGGAAAGACGCATTCTCATAGCTATCTCCTTGTGAGCTCTCTTGCACTGGACGCGAAACTTTGCGCCAAAGCTCCCCCAAACATGAAGCTTGTGCAGACGTTCCTCACTGAGCCTTCGGTCTAGCCGTGCTAGGACCAGAGTCTGCGCTGCAGCGCGCAATAGCCCCGCACATGCAGCCACCCGGAACTGTGTCTGTTCGTACTCGGCGTCGCTCAACGGAGGAGCCTATGGAGAACAGTGTCCACCAAGCTCGCTGGCTGCTTGCACCGGTTTTCGCCGTCTCCATCACCTTCTTGGTGATAGGAATGGTTGCCAGCTGATCCTCGCTAGCCAGAAATGACGCTCCAACAGCCCCGAATTTGTATCTGCGCAGAAAAGTCCCTTCCTGCGCTGATAGGATCCGCCCGCCATTCCTCGATAGGCGGACGGATCCTCATTTCCCAGCTGCGTCGGATGTCGAGTGAGTAGGAACGGAAATGGACGAGAACAAAAGCAATCGAGACTTGTTCACTTGTTCGACCGAGGCCGCCTGTCGGTCGATGCGCTTTATGAGGTGGAACATTTCGCGCGGGAAAATGGCGTGTGGCCGAGCCAGGTCAGCAAGCTGATCAAAGAGAACGGCAACGACCGTCTGACCCTCACCAAGGCAGTGAAGAGCTGCGCGATCGGCATTGAAAAACCCGCCGCACTCTACAGCACGACGGGTCGATCAATGCGCCGAGCACGGGGGCGTGGGCGCTGGGGTGGGCTGTGCCCGGTGCGACCGATCGTAACAAACGATACGTGCCCGGCTGCTTGGCGTCTACCAACCGCCAGTTGGGGACAATTTTCGTAGCCGGTTGGGCGGACAATCATTGCAAATGTCCTCCTTTTACATACCGTTCACTCGTTCATCCCGACGGGCGCTAATTTTGATCACCAGTGACGGCCTTTCTGAAGCATGGGGGTTCCAAAAATCCCTTTCAACAGGCCGGTTTATACCCGTCCGATCCAGAGCTTCGCCAACGCGTTTTCGACCAGGTTTGGAGTGACGAGGTTGGCAGACGAACGCCGTGCGTCGCCAGGAAAGGAGCCGCGCTATTGTCGCCGATCTCGAACCTTGGCTGCGCGAGAAGCTCGGCCTGATCAGCCACAAGACAAAGCTCGCCTTGACGCGATCCGCTACACTCTCACGCGCTGGGAAGGCCTCTCGCGCTTCCTCGACGACGGTCGCATCGAGATTGACAGCAACACCGTCGAGCGGGACCGAACAATCGACGCCCGCCTGCAGCAGCTCCATGGCAGCGCTGTGCCTCAAAACATGGGGCGCCGAAGCGTTCGAAACGCAACCGGAAGGTGCCCATTGGTCCAAGCATGGCGTCGTCAGCAGCGTGAGAGTGGCGATATCCGTGTATGACAGCAGAGTTGAAGGCACGGTCAAACACTAAAAGCCGGCGCCGTGTGGGCAAATTGGACGTCCATTGCCGCAGCAATTTCGGTCATGATGGGAGCAATTATGGCCGGGGCTATCTTTGCCTCTCCCCCTTCCCCTGGCCTCCAGAACCTGCGAAACTTCGCCATGCGGGCAACATATCACCAAGGCGACAAATAAAAACCCCGACCGGAGCCAGACGGCTGTTCTGAGGCCTACCGCTTAACGCACATACGCGGTTCCGCTGTGCCGCAGATTTCACCTATGCCGCAATCGAGATCGCGACTGCAGGGCGGCGGCATCTGCGGCGGCTCCAGCACGATGAAGGGCGTCATCACCTTTTCGCCGGGCGCAACCAGCTGCGGTGCTGCCGCTCCGGCGGGGCCAAGCGACCGGATATAGCGGTAGAGCGAGCGCACGTCGGTTTCGTCCATCTTGCGGAGATTGTACCAGGGCATTGGCGGCGCTGCGTCGAAAAAGCGGGCAATGCGCGCACGAACTCATCTTCGCCGTCGTCTGCCACCATGAGCCGCAGGTTGGCCGGATAGCTCGTCCCCCATGGACCCTGGAAACCGATGTTGCTGCCCTTGAGCGCCTTCTCCGGCCGTCTATGGCGTGCGCAAGGTGTGGCGGCAATTGAAGCGCGAAGGCTTCGATGTGGCCCGCTGCACCATTGAACGATTGATGCGGGAGGCCGGGCTGAACGGCGCCATCCGCGGCAGGCCGTTCAGAACCACGATCAGCGACAAGGCCGCGCCCGGTGACGTCGTGATCGGGCCGACTGGTGCGGTCAAGGTCATGGTGGCGACGAGGCCAGTCGACTTCCGGAATTATGTGGAGCGTCTGATTATGCGGAGTCCGCAGCGGCAATTGCTTGCCGCCTGCGGTATTTGAGCAGCGATCACTCGACATAATCTGCCGATCGGCTGACGGACTTCAGCATTGCCAGCAGCCTGGCGGGAGTGCGGAAGCGACCCGACTTGAGCGACGGTGGCGCCATCGCGGCAAGCGGTCGGCTCGGCCCGCAGGTAGATTTCAGTGCTTTGGAGGCTGGCGTGACCGAGCCAGAGCGAGACTTTGCGGACATCCCGGGTCGCCTGCAGCGTGTGCATGGCGCAGGTGTGCCGTCTATGTCGACCAAGACATAAGCGGCACACCGCCGCCGTGGAATTGCTGCAGGCCGGTGTCGATTGCTCGGTCATTGCCCTGTGGCTGGGCCATGAGACGATGGAAACGACGCTGATCTATCTTCACGCACATCTTGAGCTGAAAGAATCCGCACTCGCCAAGCTGAAGCCGTACGAACGCGCCAAAGCCGAGCGATTTCGACCAAACGACCGGCTTCTGGAATTCCTGAACGCCCTTTGAGCATGAGAACTATGCCGAGTGTCAACGACTGGCCTGCGGGCAAAAAACGGCGGGAGAAGCACGCTCTGACCGCCCTGGTGAAAGAGGCACTCGGCATAGTTCGACGGTCGGCATAAACATGCAAACTTAACGGCATCGAGCCGCTCGGCTATCTCGCCGACGTCCTCACTAGGATCGTCAACGGCTATTCCAACAGCGAATCGACGATCTCCTGCCATGGGCCTACGTCACCGCACCCAATCTCAAGGCCGTGATCTGAATTCGGGTGATAGGCGGCCTCGCCAGTTCATTCGGCTAGTTCAAGACCCCCCCTGAACTCGCTCCTCGATCGCCTTCAGGAAATGGTCGGACGTCGATGTCCATCCAAAGAGTATCTGCACGAGCGTGATCGAGGCGTCATGATTGCTCCTTGAGGCGTCCCAGGAGATGGGCTCGCTAGTGCAATCCGTTAGCAGTATGCAGTGATAGTCCCTGAAGAAGGCATCCCGAATTGTCGACTCCACACACATGCTGGTCGTGCATCCTGTCACGATGAGGTGTTTGATGCCTGCGGTCTTCAGAACAGAATCGAGTTCGGTCTCGTAGAAACCGCTGAACCGCGTTTTGTAGAGGACGACATCCCCTGCCTCTGGCTTGAGGTCGTTAACGATATCTGTTCCCCAGGTGTCGCGGATCAGAATCCGGCCCTCGCTACCGTCCGGGGCTGTCATGCTCTCACCGACCCCAAAGATCTGGAGATGTCGGATAGGTTGGGGGCGTCCGATGTCCCAAGGTCCGAGAGGTCGGAATAATACCCCATCTTCAGATAGACGATGGGCACTCTCAAATTGCGAGCGGCAGCTATTACGCTGGCAGTAGGGTCGACAGCCCGTTGAATCCGGGAGATATCGATTCCGGCTCTGTCGAACATTCCACCTTTGGAGCCGAAGTCATTTTGCATGTCCACCACGAGAACTGCAGCGTTAGCGGGATCAATTGAAATAGGTTGAGGCTTCGCGTCTATGACAAGTGGCTGCATTTTTATCCTCCCACCAGCATGAGGGTCGCTCTTTGCGCCCTTGGTTATCATGATCGGCCACCTACATCGCGTCAACAAAAGGGGGAGCTACATCCTGCTTGGGAGCCCCAGGAACAGCGGTTATACTGCTGCGCGGGGCAATGAAGTCGATCGGCTGACGATGCCGGAGCGTGCCGGCTTGCTCCGTCGCGCAGCAGCGACGATCAAATCCTATTGTGACGACATCGGCTATTCCGGAACGCCAGCCAATGACACCGGCTCTGACGACGTCGTCTTCGATCTGGAATCGATTGGGAGCATTGTCGAGATTTTTCCGGCCCTGAAGAGCGGAGATCGGCCAATGTCCGCTCTTACCCATTCCTGCCCGACAGTTTGCGCCCAAGCCATCGCGCTCATTGGCTAATCGCGGCACCGTTCACCGCCCGCACAGAACTCTTACTACTACCAAAAAGAATACGCCGTTAACCAGATTTTCTAACCCGCCAATGCTTAATCGCGAGACTGAATGGGTGAGGTGATCGGTGTCAAACATAAGGGCGTTTCCGCTGTATCGGCGGCGGAAGTTGGTTGAGGGAGTTGCCCGCGTGCTGGAATCCAAGAACGGCGAGGAGGCGAATGCGTTCTGGCGCAGCACCGCCAAGACAATTCTCGTTCAGTTGTCCGAATCAGGAATTGCACCCGGGCGCGCCGAACAGGAAATTGGAACACTTCTTCATGCCGTCTTACGCGAGATAGCCAGCCGGAGTGCTGCGAAACGCACACACTAGCGTCGACTCACGACGAATGATTGCCGCTTGCAGACTCGACTAGGCTTCGCACATGTTACTGCACTGCTCCCGTCGAATGCCAGGTTTCTCACCCCTCATTGCAATATGCGCAGCCGAACTGGCTCGGCCAAGCCGGTTTCGGCAAAAGGCAGGCAGCTAGCGCGGCTCCCGCCCAAAAAGCCGGTTTCGAATATTTCATTGTTTACTCCAGCTGGCACGTGCCCGGTGGCAGCCAGCTGGAAACCTGGCGGAGCCAACCAATTGAGATCGTGAAACACTCCACTTACGCCAATGGTTACGCTCGCTGCCTATCGCCGCGCTGGCCCTAATCACCGTCCGTCGCGGTCTATAATGGGTCGGCTGGCTGCTCCGCGTCGCAATGCTGAATGCCGAAGGACTGGCGCGGCCATGGACGGGCAAGCGCAGGTCCCGATGCGATGTTTGGTGAATCCGGTTTGCTGGGCTTGCATTCCATGGTGGCTCTATCGGCTGGAATAAGCTTCTGGCGGGCAGTGTCCGTTCGAATGATGCTTTTGCGTTGCCTTGAGCGCAAGTTTTTGGCCAGCCAGCCAGCGCCTCCTCTTAAGCATGCCGCTGGTCAAGGCCCAGCGGCCTCTAGCTGCTAGTCCCCCCTCAACCAAGCCGCTGGGCCATACCCGCTAGAGCGAAGCGTGCTGTCTCGCACATTAGCAATCCCTTGCTTAAGGCCGTGCACGCTCCAGACTCGTTTCATGAAGCGGGGAATTGGAATTGGTGACGTGGTCGCAATCACCGCGACTGATCAGCGATCCGCCAAATTGGCGGCAAATCCATTGGAAAGCGCGCCAGACCCGAGAGTTAAACCGCGCGGTTAGCCGGTCCCATCGTTTTGCCTTTCAACAGGGCTGGCATAGAGCACCAGATCCCAGTCCCTGCAGCTGCCCTAGCCTTCGCAAGACGGTCGATGAGGGCCTGGATACAATCCCTATTGGGCCGCACCTAAGTTCCAGATGTCCCGATGCAGGCGCCATGTCCCGTCGTCGCCCTTTTTCAAGACGACGAGATACTTGCCCGCAACAGTGGAGAGAGCGCCGCCTTTGCTTGGCACATCGAGCGTAAATACGCCAACTTCGTAGGCGAAATTCGCACTCTCTTCCACTTCCAGCGCCTTCAGGGTGAGATTCTTCATCCCGCCCTTGATCGCGCCCTGCCAGAATTCTTCCACGCCCTTGCGGCCATCGACGCGCTTGCCGTCAGGCGGCAGCACGGCGGCATCCTCTGTATACATTTGACCCACCGCCGCCGCATTTCCGCTATTGAAGGCGTCCGTGAATTTCGTCCGCCCCGCTTCGATGTCCGCGCGAGCCGACTGGGCGGCCGCAGACAAGGCAGACGAAAGAAGCAGCACAGCAGCAAATGCAAATGACTTAACCAGTCTCATCTCGTCCTCCCTTGCGTGCCCGACACGCCCACCCGATGAATAGCGCCGACCCGAGGGCGCCGCGGCGTTCGATGGCCAGGCGCGGATTATATTAGACTTATCTGATATGACGGCGCAAGCGCAGCTGCGACCCTCTGAACGGCCAGCGTAGCAGCTGCCGGAGAGCTTCAAAGCGGCGGCTACCGCCTCACTGCCCTCCTCGTCTCGACGAAAGAGTTCGTTCGAATGATGCTTTTCCGTGGCTTTGCTCGCAAGTTTTCGTCAGCCAGCACAGGGCCTCCTCTTACGCTCGCTGGTCGTCAAGGCCCAGCGGCCACTAGCTGACAGTCCCCCCGCAGCCAAGCCGCTGGGCCCCTCGACGTGGGGAACGAGCATTGGAGACGATGTCGCGCTTTCCGTTACAGCCCGAAGGCGGGTGACAGATGACCGCGTCAGCCTCTCCACCCCGAGCTACGATTTCACGCATTCGATCAGGCACAGCTCTCTCGGGCTAGCGCGCCAAGCATGAGTTAGCTCCCGAATGAGCAGGTGCCGCCCAGTTCAGCTTCGGCCCTTGCGCGCGCAAAGTATTGGGCGAGATCGATCGGCAGTCCGGTCGGCAAATTGGGGCAGCGATGGCGAGAATGAATGCCAGGAACTTCCCTTCGGTGCCGCTTCGTCGATCTGTTTGCCGAGAAGACGCGCGCGCTGCGTGCCGCCCATACCGCAGAGAACTCACTTCAGGTCACACACACACACGACGCCACCGAGATCCTGCATCACTTTTCTACTCCGACGCCGCCACGTCACCAAGATCAGTCGCGAGCGTGATCGCGGCTATCAAATCGGGATCGCGCGCCGGAGCGCTCTATGAGTGAGCCCCGAACGGCGCGCTGCTCCTCGAGCAATCCGGCTCGACGTAAGGCGGGCCATCCGTGCCGGCCTCGTGACTAAGAGACGGGCGAATGGCGGTTCCTGGACTCACCTTTTTGTCTGAAGTCGCTTCCTTGAGCCGGTGGCGGAGTTCTTGCTTGATCGACTTCAGCACCGTTTTGGAATCGGTTTTCGGAAAATTTGTCTGGTGGCATCAATTTTCATGGGATAGGATCATTTTTCATAGGTTTTGGCCGAACTAAACCAAAATTCGATGGAAGGATTCGCTTTTCATGCCTGCGATCCAGCAGCACCAATTTTCAGGTCCTGTTACCGTTTTTCAGGAAATCCGCCTTCCTGAAACGGCGACCCCGGCCGGGTACAGCGCCCTGATCGGAGCCTACAGGCTCGCCGTGCCCTTGCCCCGTAGGTTGTTCGCCACTGGCGAGCATCATCGCATTACCGAACGGGATGGCTGGCGGATCATGACCCCCCGCCATGCCCCAAATCCTACCCTCGAAGGCCACCTGACCTTTGCGCTCAAGTACGAGGGACTGGACCTTGCCGTCCTCAAGCGGCTGTTCCAAGTGACCGGTCCCGCGCCGATCGAGGCGCTGGTCCGTGAAAGCCCGACCGGCAGTTATGCCCGCCGCATCTGGTTTTTATATGAATGGCTGAGGGGCGCGCGTATCGATCTGCCGGACGCGGAGGCCGGACGATACATTCCGGTTGTCGATCCCGAGCTGCAGTGGCCGGGACCCGACAAGACCGCTTCGCGCTACCGCGTAAGGGACAATCTCCCCGGCACGCGTGAGTTCTGCCCTCTGGTGTTCCGCACCAAGATTCTCGAAAAATTCATCGGCCTTGAACTACCGCGGCGCGCGGAGGCAATCGTAGCGGACGTGCCGCGCGACCTCCTTGCTCGGACCGCCGTCTTTCTTTTGCTCAAAGACTCGCGATCAAGCTATGCGATCGAGGGCGAGCACCCGCCGCAAGATCGCATCCAGCGCTGGGGCCGCGCCATCGGCGAAGCCGGCCGCTGGCCGATCGATCGCGATGAGCTGCTGCGTCTGCAAAGAATTGTACTTGGCGACGCCCGTTTCGTAAGACTTGGCTTCCGAAAAGAAGGAGGTTTCGTCGGCGAGCATGACCGAGACAACGGCACGCCCTTGCCCGATCACATCGGCGCTCGGCCCGAGGACCTGCCGCGGCTAATCGATGGAATGGCAGCGTTCGATCAGGGCCCCGCGCAAAACCTTGATGCAGTCGTAGCCGCCGCAATCCTCGCCTTCGGCTTTGTCTACATTCACCCGTTCGAGGACGGAAACGGCCGCATTCACCGCTACCTAATCCATCACGTCCTTGCCATGCGCGGCTTCAATCCGCCGGGAGTGGTCTTTCCCGTCTCGGCCGCGATCCTGGACCAGATCAACGAGTACAGGGGCGTGCTCGAGAGCTATTCGCAGCGCCTTCTGCCGTTGGTGGAATGGGAACCGACGCCGCAATTCAACGTCCGGGTGCTGAATGACACCGGTGATTTCTACCGGTTCTTCGATGCAACCCCGCACGCCGAATTCCTCTATGCCTGCGTTCAGCGGACGATCGAACGGGACCTTCCCGAGGAAACCGCATTTCTGCAGCGCTACGATCAGTTCCGGCAGCAGGTGGACGCCTTTATCGACATGCCCGAGCGGTTGACCGATCTGCTCTTCCTTTTTCTTCACCAGAATGATGGACATCTATCGAACCGCGCGCGCGAAAAGGAATTCGCCGCGCTGACCAGTGACGAGGCAGGAAGAATCGAGGCGATCTACGCGCAAACCTTTGGTGCCCATTGAAGGTGTGATCATCAGGATCGATTTTAAGTCCGACGTTTGCGATTCCCTTGTCCCTGCCTTCATCTCCGACGCTTGACTTGTCGCCGAGACATGCACGATTTTTTCCGCACGGTCTGACCGGCCGCCGATCAGCCGCGGCCAGAACGCGCTTGACAAACCGGAGCCGTCCCGTCCAACCTCACGCATTCACCAGGGGAGTCCCGGCAAGGGGCTGAGATACTGCTGGCATTCGCGGCGCAGTGACCCGTTGAACCTGATCCAGTTCATACTGGCGTAGGGACGGTGCAAGCGCTTTGCGGGAGTTTACGCCCGAGGTCCTGTTTCGGCAGGTCGACAGAAGCGTCTTTTCATCCTCCCGGCACAGAACTGGGTCTCCAATGCAACGAGCAAAGGAGCCTCAAGATGAATGCCCTCACCCCCGCCGTCTCGACGGGACCGCTGCCCGCCTCACGAAAAATCCACAAGCCCGGTGCCATCCACCCGCAGATCAGGGTGCCGATGCGCGAAATCTCCGTCCATCCGACGGCCGGCGAACCGCCCGTCACCGTCTACGATCCGTCCGGCCCCTATACAGACCCGACTGTCGAAACCAGCATCGAAAATGGCCTTGCACGGCTTCGCCATGAATGGGTCACCGCGCGCGGCGATGTCGAAGCCTATGACGGCCGCCACGTCCGGCCAGAAGACAATGGGTTTGCGGCGGGCGAGCGCCTAACACCGGAATTTCCAGTCCGCAACCGGCCACTCCGGGCCAAGACCGGCAAGGCGGTGACACAGTTTGCCTATGCGCGCGCTGGCATCATCACGCCCGAAATGGAGTTCGTCGCCATCCGCGAGAATCTTGGTCGCGAGATCCTGCACGGCAAGCTTGAGCGCTACGGCGAGGCCTTCGGCGCGGCGATCCCCGACTTCGTCACGCCTGAATTCGTCCGCCACGAGGTGGCGCGCGGACGCGCGATCATTCCCGCCAACATTAATCATCCCGAGAGCGAACCGATGATTATCGGTCGCAATTTCCTGGTCAAGATCAACGCCAATATCGGTAACTCCGCCGTCACATCGTCGATGGCTGAAGAGGTCGAAAAGATGGTGTGGGCGATCCGCTGGGGCGCCGACACGGTGATGGATCTGTCGACCGGCCGCAACATCCACAACATCCGCGAATGGATCGTCCGCAACTCGCCGGTGCCGATCGGCACGGTGCCGCTTTACCAGGCGCTCGAGAAAGTCGGCGGCATTGCCGAGGATCTTACCTGGGAGGTTTACCGCGACACGCTGATCGAACAGGCCGAACAGGGCGTCGACTATTTCACCATCCATGCCGGCGTGCGGCTGCACTATATCCCGCTGACCGTCGACAGGGTGACGGGCATCGTCTCGCGCGGCGGCTCGATCATGGCCAAATGGTGCCTGCACCATCACCGGGAAAGCTTCCTCTACGAGCACTTCACGGAGATCTGCGACATCGCCAGAGCCTACGACGTATCCTTCTCGCTCGGCGACGGCCTTCGTCCGGGCTCGATCGCCGATGCAAACGATGCGGCGCAGTTCGCCGAGCTGGAAACGCTTGGCGAGCTGACGAAGATCGCCTGGGCCAAGGATTGCCAGGTGATGATCGAGGGGCCTGGCCACGTGCCGATGCACAAGATCAAGCAGAACATGGACAAGCAGCTCGCCGTCTGCGGCGAGGCGCCGTTCTATACGCTTGGACCGCTGACGACCGACATCGCGCCGGGCTACGACCACATTACCTCCGGCATCGGCGCCGCGATGATCGGCTGGTTCGGCACCGCCATGCTCTGCTACGTCACGCCCAAGGAGCATCTCGGCCTTCCCGATCGCAACGATGTCAAGATCGGGGTGATCACCTACAAGATCGCCGCCCATGCCGCCGACCTGGCGAAGGGTCATCCGGCGGCGAAAGTCAGGGATGACGCGCTTTCCCGCGCCCGCTTCGAGTTCCGCTGGCAGGACCAGTTCAACCTGTCGCTTGATCCAGAAACCGCGCGGTCCTTCCATGATCAGACCTTGCCCAAGGAGGCGCACAAGGTGGCGCATTTCTGCTCGATGTGCGGGCCGAAATTCTGCTCGATGCGTATCTCCCACGACATCCGTACCGAGGCGCAGAAAGAGGGCATGGCGGCGATGGCGGCGAAATACCGCGAGGGCGGCGATCTCTACCTGCCGGCGGACGAGACCGGCGCACCGCTCATACCTCAGCCACGTGAGCCATCATGAAGGTGCTGGTCAAAGGGGCCGGCGTTGCCGGCCTCACCGCCGCCTTCGAGTTCGCCGCACGCGGCGCGGCGGTTACCGTTGCCGAGACAAGGCCTGGCCTTGGGGGCAATGCGTCGTGGTTCGCCGGCGGCATGTTGGCGCCATGGTGCGAGCGTGAAAGCGCCGAGCAGCCGGTGCTGGATCTCGGGCGCGGTGCCGCCGACTGGTGGGATGCCGCAACGCCCGGCCAGGTGACGCGGGCCGGAACGCTGGTCGTGGCCGCGCCGCGCGATGCGGGCGAGCTCGACCGGTTCGCCAGCCGCACGACGGGCTATCGGCGCGTCGAGGAAGATGAAATTGCCTTGCTGGAGCCCGACTTAGCCGGCCGCTTCCGCCGCGGATTGCTCTTTCCCGATGAGGGCCATCTCGATCCGCGCCAGGCGATGGCAGCGCTTCATGACAAGCTCGCAGCCATGGGTGTCGAATTCCACTTCGGCGCCGACGCCCAGCATGTTTTTGATTTCGATCGTCAGATCGATTGCACGGGAATGGCGGCTGTCGATGACAGGCTGCGCGGCGTTCGTGGCGAAATGCTGATACTGCGCACCCCAGACATCTCGCTGTCGCGCCCGGTCAGGCTGCTGCATCCGCGCTTTCCACTCTATTTGGTGCCGCGCACCGACCACCGTTTCATGGTTGGCGCGACGATGATTGAAAGCCAGTCCGCCGGACCCGTTACGGCGCGCTCCATGTTGGAGCTGCTGGGTACCGCCTATGCCCTCCATCCGGCCTTTGGCGAGGCCGAGATCGTTGAAACCGGTGTTGGCGTCCGTCCAGCCTTTCCCGACAATTTTCCGCGTGCCGAAACGAACGGTGAGATCATCGCGATCAACGGGCTCTATCGTCACGGTTTTCTCCTGGCTCCCGCCATGGCGCGCCAGGCTGCCGACCTGGTTTTCAGTCAAGACAGAACCAAGGAGCTTGCTCATGAAACTGATGGTCAACGGCAAAGTGCATGAGGTTGCCGCCGCCACGCTGGCCGAGCTGCTTGCCGCGCTTGACTATGAGGGCGATTGGCTCGCGACCGCCGTCAACAACGACCTCGTGCACAAAGCCAGCCGGGCGGAATTCCAATTGAACGACGGCGACCGGATCGAAATCCTCTCGCCCATGCAGGGAGGCTAGCATGTTCGATCTTCTCGGGACGACGCTTCCCTCCCGCCTGCTTCTCGGCACGGCTCAATATCCTTCGCCGGCCATCCTTGCCGATGCAGTCAGGGCATCGGGCACCTCGGTGGTGACCGTCTCGTTGCGCCGTGAAATGGCAGGCGGCAGGGCTGGCGAAAAATTCTGGTCGTTGATCCGCTCGCTTGGTGTCAGAATCCTGCCCAACACTGCTGGCTGCCACTCCGTCAAGGAAGCGGTCACGACCGCACAAATGGCGCGCGAAATCTTCGGCACGACCTGGATCAAGCTCGAAGTGATCGGCAATCACGACACGCTGCAGCCGGACGCGTTCGGTCTGCTCGAAGCCGCCCGCATCCTGTGCGAGGACGGTTTTGCGGTGTTCCCGTATACTACCGACGACCTTGTCGTCGCCGAGCGGCTGCTTGCGGCGGGCTGCAAGGTCTTGATGCCCTGGTGCGCACCGATCGGTTCCGCCCTCGGGCCGGTCAACATTACCGCGCTGCGCTCGATGCGCGGACATTTCCCTGATGTCCCGCTGATCGTGGATGCTGGTCTCGGACGGCCATCGCACGCGGCAACAGTCATGGAGTTCGGCTTTGATGCCGTGCTCCTGAACACAGCGGTCGCCAAGGCGGCCGATCCGGTCGGCATGGCGCGTGCGTTCGGCAAGGCGGTCGACGCCGGTCGAGAAGCTTTCAGCTCGGGGATGCTCGAACCCCGCGACGTCGCGGTGCCATCGACACCGACCATCGGCAGGGCGGTTTTCTCATGAAGCTCGATCCCTTCTACCTGATCGTCGACAGCGCCGCCTGGATCGAACGGCTGGTGCCGCTTGGCGTCAAGCTGGTTCAGTTGCGCATCAAGGATAGGAACGAGACCACGCTGCGGACGGAAATCCGCCGCGCGAACGGCGTCTGCGCGGTCCATGGTTGCCAACTGATCGTCAACGACTATTGGCGGCTCGCCATTGAGGAAGGCTGCGACTTCGTCCATCTCGGCCAAGAGGATTTGGCTGCGGCCGACCTGCTGGCGATTAAGTACGCCGGATTGAAGCTCGGGCTCAGCACGCACGATCATCTCGAACTGGAAACGGCCATCGCTGCCGAGCCCGACTATATCGCGCTCGGCCCCATCTATCCCACTATCCTGAAGCAGATGAAATGGGCGCCGCAAGGGCTCGAGCGGATCAGCGAGTGGAAGCATCGGGTGGCGCGGATCCCATTGGTCTCCATCGGCGGCCTCAACCCCGACCGGCTCGACGGTGTCTTCGAGGCTGGTGCGGACAGCGCGGCGGTTGTCACCGACATCACGTTGAATGCCGATCCCGAAGCGCGCACGCGAGAATGGATCGAAAAGACAAAACCATGGCGCTGAGGCGAGAACCGCATGTGCTCGTGGTCGGCGGATCAGACTCCAGCGGTGGGGCTGGAATTGCACGTGATATCGAGACGATCTCTTCCATTGGCGTGCGCACCTGCCTGGCTATCACAGCGCTGACGGTGCAGACGCACGAAGCCGTGATGGAAATCCATCCTTCGCAGCCCGATCTTGTGGCCGATCAGATGTGCGCCGCGCTGCAGGCCAACAAGGTGGCGGCAATTAAGATCGGAATGCTCGCAACGGCTGAGATCGTCGTTGCCATTGCCGGCGTGCTGCGCGAAAATCCACAGGTACCGGCAGTGCTCGATCCGGTGCTGGCCTCGAGCTCCGGCCGGGGGCTTCTGGAAGCAGGTGCCATCGCTGCCATGAGGCGCGATCTGATGCCGCTTTGCTGCCTTGTGACCCCCAATCTCCTCGAGCTGGCGCTCCTTGTTGGTGCGGAACCGCCAGCCGACGAGAGCGACGCGGTGAGACTGGGACGGAAATTGCTGGCAGCCGGCGTGCCGGGCCTGCTGATCAAAGGGGGCCACGCATCAGGACCTCGATCAACCGATATTCTGTTGCGTTCCGATCAAGAACCAATCCGCTTCGACGCACCTCGTCTTGTCGCATCAATGCGCGGGACGGGTTGCATACTGGCTAGCGCGATTGCGGCGCATCTGGCGAAGGCGAAGCCGCTCGAAGACAGTGTGCGCGAAGGCAAGCGGCTTGTCTTGGCCATGTTTAAGAAGAATGCAGCAGACCGACGAAACTTGTAAGATTTTCCAACTCTCGAAAGACACGCCTGCCTCTCGCGGATCCGGGCTGGTAATTTCCCCTCGTAACTCACCTCACTCGACAGGAGTAGTTTGACGGCCTCGCCAGGCGGCGACCGCGAGATCAACGATGGCGAGGCGGCCGTCGTGCGCCGTATCTAGTCCGTTGTGTGGCATCCTTTCCCCACATTGGACTGCGATCCTGGAATTCACCTTGGTCGCGAGCTCCTGCTAAACGACGCCCCTCGACGGGAGCGGTCGATCCCGCGTCTCGGCTGCGTCTGCGCTAGGCTGACGCTCCTTAGGCCGTCCTGTTGAACCGGACTCGGGATCACGAACTGCCTCCGACAATGAATGAACATTGTCCGTCTTACGGCCATTTCATCGCCACCGCCGGTGTGCTCAAGCGATGCAGGCCATCCCTGTCATTCAAGGGATTATCGGCTTCGAAAAACAGTGAAGCTTCATCCGTCCTTGCATCCGCTTCGCTCAGGCTCAGCAGACGTCAGCAGGTTCTTCACCACGTTAAGAGCGAGGGCGTGTGGCTCAAGCCGGCTTGGCACGGGGCCGGGAGGTGATCGCGGTGTTCGAGACCGAGCCGACGCGAAACCCAACCACTTTATGTGGCTCGAGTGGTGTGAAGGTCGGATCAGCATCATTCGCGACTACCTCAATGCCCACTATGTTGCCGATGATGCGGAGCTGGCGCTGGGCGCCAGATCCCACGGCGACAGAACCGGCGACTATGCTCGTCGCGACGCCTAATCAAGCCCGATAGCAGCTCCATGCGGCACTCGTTGACAAGCCTGCCGTGATATGAACAGGATTATACAGGCTCACTGAACAGGTACCCATATGAAGCGACGCTCGGTTCAACTGTCTCCCGGCACGGGCAAGCCCGAACAGATCGCCACCGTTCTCGAACATGAAATCCGCTCCGGTGTTCTCGGCTTCGGCGACCGGCTGCAAAGCGAGAACGAGCTCGTCCATCGTTTCTCCGTCAGCCGCAACACCGTCCGCAAAGGCCTCGAGGAACTGTCCAGCCGCGGGCTGATCACCACCAAAGTCGGCATCGGCTCTTTCGTCACCTTCGATGGCAAGCCCGTTGATGACTCCATCGGTTGGTCGCGGGCGCTCGCCAATGCCGGCGCCAATGCAGAGACGCGGACGCTGCGGCTCGAGGTGATCGAGGATCCCGATCTTGCCGCACTGCTTGGTATAGAAAACCCGTTTTTTATCGCTGTCGACCGGGTGCGCACCAATGCCAGCGACGGCCACGCCATCTCCATCGAGCGCAGCCGCCTGCCATTGTCGCCGAAACTGGAGGACGTGCCGTTACGCGGGCTGCGCGAAGGCTCGCTGCACCAGACGCTGCGCGGCGCCGGCCTCATTCCCGACCATGGCGAGGAATGGGTCGGCATCGAAATGCTCAACGCCGAGGACTCTGCAATCCTCGGTTGCCCGCAAGGCACGCCCTTCCTTCGCGGTCGCCGGTTGACCCGCGCCGCCGATGACCGGCCGATCGAATATGTGACCAGCCTGCTCAACCCGGCGCATTTTGCGCTCCATATGAGGTTCTGAGTGATGCCGGACGACACCGGGAACATGACCGATCGGGCGGTGGGGGCGCTTGTCGGCGGGGCGCTGGGAGATGCGCTGGGCATGCCGACGCAGCTTTTGTCGCCGGCCCGGATTGCCGAACTCTACGGCCATGTAGAGGGCTTCATTGCTCCTTTCGCCGACCATCCGGTGTCGAAGGGGCTCGCCGCTGGAACGATCACCGACGACACCGAACAGGCGCTTCTGCTTGGCCGTATCCTGGTCGAATCCGGCAACCGCTTCGATCATGCGCGGTGGGTCAACGCGCTGCTCGACTGGGAGCGCGACGTCAAAGCGCGCGGCAGCTACGATCTGCTGGGACCATCGACCAAACGCGCCATCAACGCCATCAACAATGGCGTGTCGGCCGAGGAAGCGGGGCGCAGCGGCGACACAAATGGTGCGGCCATGCGCATTGCGCCGGTCGGCATCATGATGCCGCCGGAGCCGCTGGACGCGCTGGTCGCCAAAGTTGCTGAGACATGCCGGGCCACGCACAACACCTCGATTGCCATTGCGGCCGCAGCCGCCGTTGCGGCGGCCGTCAGCTGCGGCGTCGCCGACGGCGACTGGCGCGCCGCTTCCGACAGCGCCATCGCCGCGGCGAGGAGCGGAGCAACGCTCGGCCATTGGGTGACTGGCGGTGACATTGCCGCGCGCATTGGGTGGGCGCAGGAGCTTGTGCGCGGCAAGGCGACGAAGGACGCGATCCGGCTGATCACCGATCTGGTCGGCACCGGCGTCGCCAGTCAGGAGTCCGTTCCGGCTGCATTCGCGGTGCTGGAAGTCGCCGGCGGTGATCCCTGGCAAGCGGCAGTCATCAGTGCCAATCTCGGTGGCGACACCGACACTATCGGCGCCATCGCGACCGGCATGGCTGGCGCCTGCACCGGCTTTTCCCGATTGCCTCAGAACCGCATTGCAGACCTCAAGGGCATCGACATAGCGGCGGTTGGCGCGCTCACCGCCGAGCTTGTTGCGGCCCGTATATCCAAGCGCCGTGCGGACAGGACGGGTCCCGGCAAGGATGCGGCGGTATGAGTGGGCGTCTTGTCCATGTCGGCAGCGCGGTGGTCGACTATATCTACCGCATCGACGCCTTGCCGGCGCCGGGTACGGAGAAGACGGCGTCGAGCTACACGCAAGTCGCCGGCGGCGGCTTCAACATGATGGTCGCGGCCAGCCGCACCGGCATGAAGGTGGTGTTCGGCGGCCAGCTCGGCAGCGGACCCAATGGCGACTTCCTGCGCACGGCCTTAGCCAGTGAGGGGATCGAGACACTGACGCCGCCATCGCCCGTCATGGACAGCGGCAATTGCGTCGCCATGATCAGCAGCGATGCCGAGCGCACCTTCGTCTCGTGGCCTGGTGCGGAGAGCTTGCTCAGCCTTGACATGATGGCGCCCGTCTCGGTCGCACCGGGGGATTGGGTGTTCACCTCCGGCTATACGCTTAGCTATCCGGGAAGCCGAGACGCGCTTGTCGACTGGATCGAGGCACTTCCGGCCGACACACCGCTTGTCCTCGACCCGACACCTGTCGTCGTCGACATTCCCCGCCCTATCCTGTCGCGGATACTCGCCCGCACCAACTGGTTGAGCTGCAACACGACGGAAGCGGCCGCGATTGCCGGTCCGGGCGGCGTCGAGACACTCGCGTCACGGCTTCTTAGCGACCACTCCCCGAAGGCCGTCGGCGTCGTTATTCGCGCCGGAGCGAAAGGCTGCCACATGCGGCTGGCCGATGGCTCGGCGCAAACGAGTGCCGGCTTCGAGGTCGACGCCATCGACACCAATGGCGCCGGCGACACCCATATCGGCGCTTTCGTCAGTGCGCTGGCGCGCGGCGCGCCGCCTTTTGAAGCAGTGCGCTACGCCAATGCGGCAGCGGCCATTTCCGTCACCCGCCACGGTGGTTCATCAGCGCCGACCGACCACGATATCCAGACATTCCTAAGCCATGCCGGCGGTCCGCCGATCGGCCTCCATGGCCGGAAGCAAGAGGCCAAACGCCCGACAGCCTGACAAAGCCCGGGATGCGGGCAAACACAGAGAGGAACGAACATGCGCATGCCCGACTTGACTGCCCTGCTGACGGCGACCGCCGTCTTCACCTCCGCACTCGCATTTGCCGCCAAGGCCGACGAGGTCCACGTACTCAACTGGAAGGGCTACGGCGCCGACGAGCCGTGGGCCATCGAAGCCTTCGAGAAGGCGACCGGCAACAAGGTCGTCAACGATTTTTTCAATTCCGAACAGGAGATGCTGACCAAGCTCAGGACCAATCCCGGCCTTTACGATGTCGTCATGATCAACGCCGCCTTCAACGACCAGGCGATGGCGGAAAAGCTGATCCAGCCGATCGACACGTCCAAGCTGCCGAACTTTGCCGACATCAGCAAGGACAAGGCCGGATCGCCGATGCTCGTCCATGACGGCAAGGTCTATGGCGTGCCGTGGGTCTGGGGGCTGACGGCGCTCGCCATCAATGAAAAATCCTTCGATAAGCCGCCGACGAGCATCGCCGAAATGTGGGATCCCGCCCACAAGGGCCGCGTCACTATCCGTGATGATGCCGTCGAGGCGGTTCAGTTCGGCGCCATTGCCACCGGCCAGAACATCAACGACATCAAGGATATGGAGGCGGTCAAGGCGAAGCTCACCTCGCTGATGCCGCAGATCAAGACGTTCTGGAGCTCGGAGAACGACTGGAACCAGATGGCTGCCTCTGACCAGATCGACATCGGCACCTATTGGAGCGGCTCGGCCGACCGCGCCAAGACCCATTTCAAGCTGCCGGTCTCGCTCGTGATCCCGCAGGAGGGCGCTGTCGCCTGGCTCGACGCCTTCTCCATTCCGGTCGGTTCCAAGAATGTCGCCGGCGCCGAGGCCTTCATCAACTACATGATCGACCCGAAGTTCTATGTCGAATGGGTCACCAAGGTCGGAGCCCCGGTATCCGCCAACACCAAGGCTGTAGAAGCACTTCCCGGGGATGCGTTCAACCGCAAGGTGATGGGTGACCCGGCAGTCGCCAAGCGCATTCAGTTCCAGGCGCCCATCACAGACGCCCAGCGCGAAACCTATCTGTCGCTCTGGCAGCAGCTCAAGGTCGACGTGAAGTAACAGCAGAAGCGGGATCAGCCGACCATCCATGTCGTCTGATGCTTCCCCATCCTGGGAGGAGGATGTCATGGCAGCACAGGTTGCGGCCGCGTCGCGCAGCGGATTGAGATCGGCCTTGCCGCTGCTGGCGCCTGCCTATCTCTGGCTGACGGTTGCGATCTTCCTGCCGCTCTCAGCCATGGTCTTCTTCTCCTTCATGACCGACCTGCCGCTGTCGGGAAAGCCGTGGGCGTTCACGCTCGAAAACTATGCCGCCTTCTTTTCACAGAGCCTTTATCTGACATTGCTTTTGGCCTCGCTGCGCCTCGGCCTCGAGGTGACGCTGTGGTGCATCGTCATCGGTTATCCCGCCGCTTATGTGCTGGCCAAGGTGCTGAAAGGCGGCAGCCGAGAGGCGATTTTCCTTCTCGTCATCCTGCCGTTCTGGTCGAATGGGCTGGTGCGCATCTTCTCCTGGGCGATGGTGCTGCGTGAAGGAGGCATTCTCGACACCACGCTCAACGCCGTGCTGCCGTTCAAGATCAACATCGACCTGATGTATTCTTATCCGGCCGTCATCATCGGGCTGGTGCACTCCTACGTGCCTTACATGGTGCTGACCTGCTACTTGACCCTGCAGGCCATCGATGACTCGCTGATAGAGGCCGGGCGCTCGCTCGGTGCCTCGCGGGTGCAGGTGCTGAATCGGGTCATCATTCCGCTGTCGTTGCCGGGGCTGGTGGCGGGCGCAGCGCTCATCTTCGTCCCGGTTGTTGGTTCGTTCATGGAACCGCGCATCCTCGGCGGCCGTACCGGCACCTTTTACGGCACTGTCATCGAAGACCAGTTCGTCGCCGTGTTCAACTGGCCGCTGGGTGCTGCGCTCTCCTTTATCCTGTTGGCCGTCGTGCTGGTCATCCTGGCGGTTGCCTCGCCGGTGCTGCGGAGGGCTACGTGATGGCGACGACACGTGCTCTCGAATGGCTCGGCCGCCTCTACATCTGGCTATTGCTCGCCTTCCTCTATGTGCCCATCGTCATCATGGCGCTGATGTCTTTCAACGTTTCGCCCTTCTACCAGCTGCCGTTCGAGTGGACGACGGAATGGTATGTCTCGCTGTGGCAGAACGCCCAGCTTATCTCAGCCACCTGGAACAGCGTCGAAATCGCAGTCATCAGCACCATCATCTGCGTCGTGCTTGGCTCGGCCGCGTCACTTGCGCTCTACCGCTATGAGTTTCGTGGCAAGAAATTCCTGCAGGCGCTGCTGTTTCCGCCAATCGCCATTCCGTGGCTGATAACCGGCACGGCGATGTTGATCTTCTTCTTCGGCGTCGGCATTGGGCGCGGCCTGTTCGCCATCCTGCTCGGGCACGTCGCGCTTGCGCTGCCCTACGTCATTGTCGTCGTGTCGGCCCGACTGCAGACCTTCGCGCCCGAGTTGGAAGAGGCGGCGCGCTCGCTCGGCGCCAATCAATGGCAGGTGACGAACCGCGTCACGCTGCCCTGGATCATGCCGGGCGTCATTGCCGGCGGGCTGTTCGCCTTCGCCGTGTCCTTCGACCAGTTCGTCGTATCCTACTTCCTGTCGACGCCCGGCCAGACGACGCTGCCGGTCGAAATCTACGCCGCGATCCGCAAGGGATTCACACCCGAGATCAATGCGGTCTCGACGATCATCATTGTCGTGTCGATGGCACTGATGCTGCTGACGGCGCGCTTCTTCAAATTCGGCGGAGAGAAGTAATGGCTGGCGTCCAAGTAGCGAACGTGTCGCGCGCTTTCGGTGCCCATAAGGCGCTGGACGATGTCTCCATCGATTTCGCCGATGGGGGCTTCTATGCCCTGCTCGGGCCGTCAGGCAGCGGCAAGACCACGCTGCTGCGACAAATCGCGGGCTTCGACTTTCCCGATTCCGGCCGCATCACCATAGGTGGTGAGAGCGTCGAGCGGGTGCCGGTCGAAAAACGGCGCATCGGCATGGTGTTCCAGAACTACGCCCTGTTTCCCAATATGAGCGTTGCCGGCAATGTCGCCTTCGGCCTGTCGGTGCGCGGCGAGCCCAAGGCGGTGATTGCCAGCGAGGTACAGCGCGCACTCGATCTCGTGCAACTCGGCAGGCTCGGCGGCCGCCGGCCGCACCAGCTGTCCGGCGGCCAGCGCCAACGGGTTGCGCTCGCTCGCGCGATCGTCATCCGGCCGCGCGTGCTGTTGCTTGACGAGCCACTCGGCGCGCTGGACAAGGCGCTGCGCGTCGACATGCAGATCGAGCTCAAGCGCATCCAGCGCGAGATCGGCATCACCACCATCTTCGTCACCCACGACCAGGAAGAAGCGCTGACGATGAGCGACCGCATCGGCATTCTGCGCGATGGCAGGCTGGTGCAGGAAGGCTCGCCCGAGGAGATCTACGATCGGCCGAAGAGCGAGTTTGCCGCCACTTTCCTGGGCGACGCCAACATCCTTCGCGGCGACAGCACGGGCAACGGCATCCGACTGCCGGACGGCACAGCGATTGCCGCTGGCGCGGGTGCCAAGCTTGCCGCTGGTGCCAAGGCAAGCTGCGCCGTGCGGCCCGAACGCCTCCGCATCTTCATTGATGCCGAGGCTCCGGATGCGGCCAATGCGAATGTGCTGCGAGGGCAAGTGTCCAAACGCATCTTCGCCGGAAATAGCAGCACTTACTTTGTCGAGCGTGCCGGCCAGACGCTCAAGGTGATTGTGCAGAACACCGGCGCTGGCAGGCTGGCGGAAGGTCAGGACGTCGTGCTGAGCTGGTCGCCAGAAAGCACGGTCTTGATCGCGGCGGGTTAGATTGACAATCAGCGTCGATTTTGTCGTCGGCGTGGCCGCGGTGGCCTATCCGGGCAAGGGTGGCGGATTTACCAAGACGCTGCTTCGCGGCCGCACCTCTCGCGTCGTGGTGACGATGGGCATGCCTTCCTTCTTTACCGGCTCTGGTTCCTCGGCCACGGCATTGCCGGCAAGGGGCGCAGCATCTTCGGCGCATTCATGCACGGCTCGACCTCAGCGCGGCAGATCGACGGCGAGGCCGATGGGCCGTCCGAGCCCTCTATGGCGTTACAGGTCTTGGCACCGTCGGCCCCCTTAGCGGAGCATGACGGAAAAGGCTGAAACGCCCCCCTTTTCGCCGCAGCTCAGCCGCTTTCCATCGAAGGGCTTTCAAGGTGGTAGGCGCGTGAGCCCGTTCCTAGTCCGAAATGATTACTTGCGCTGTAGCTAATGTAATTACAATCTTATCAAGCCGGAAGCCGCATCGACCGGCCAAGCGCGAGTACCGTCTCCGCCACTGTCTCAAGACAGCCGACGACATTTTTTGCGGTGCGCTCTAAGGGGGAAATTCAATGAGATTGACGATTATTTGTGCGGCAATTGTGATTGCCGGATCCACCGCCACCGTTGCGCACGAGAAGAAGATGGTGGTCAGAACAGAAGTCACGTCAGCCTGCCCCGACTTGTAAGGCACGGTCAAGAAAAAGAGGGGAACAGAGTTGGATTGCGGTTCAACCGGAACTGTCTCCAGCGCGGTCCCGAATGACAAATCGGAGCCGCGCCTAGGCTATGAAACGGTTAGTCCCGGGATCATATCAATCTTTTAGCTCACAACCGGCTACGAAGGCGAGCGCCGGCATGATGCGCTGCCCCTCCCCTGCGATTGTTCCTTCGATCGGCGACAGCAACGAACGACCTGTGAGGCGGTACCGCCCCAAGCGGATGTTGTATCACTGTCTTGGTCTGTCGGATGACGAGATGAGACCGGCGCCAGCTAGGAACCTGCGAACTGCGATGCGAACATCCTGCTGCCGTCCAACCAGAAGATGTCCGCCAGTGTCGTAGACGACCAGTTTGGGCCTTGAACGGCCCTCCACTCCGGTAACAACAGGCAACTGCAATATGGAACAGTCGCCTGGCCCTCTGCATAGCCCTTCAGATGCGTCTTTGATCATTGCTTGAGGAACGCGCCCGTGTAGGTCTGGCCGGCAAGCGTAACAGTTCCGGCCAGGGCCCCGTCGTGCCGCATGACAAAACTGACGTCCGCGCCATTCGGTAAGCGCTCAAGCTTCAACGTGCTCCCTACAATTCTTCCAGCGCCGGCGGCCTCTCCCGTATAGTTGTCGCCCAGATTTCCCCACGCATAGGTGACCGTCGCCTTCCCATTGGAAGAAATCGTCTGCACAGCAAGTTTGGCGTCATACATCCCGTCCAATTGTCCGGCCCACAGACCCGAAAAAGCAGCATACTTTGTTGGAACGCCCTTGCCAGGGGGAGTGACCGCCACGGATTGATCTAAGATCGCTGAGCCGGAAGGAACAGCGGCAGGATCCAAGGCAGGTTGTGAAGGAATACTATCAGGTTCTAACGCAGGTTCGAGAGTGGCGGGTTGCGGCGTTTCAGGAGCCGATTGGCACGCGGCTAAAGCAAGCGCCGCGAAGCCAAGCATTGCGTTGCACATGCGGTGTGCCATGTTCTGGTGCCCCGGGCCATCTTTGAGTCTAGCGCGGGCCGACCTTATCACGCGTTTTCACAACCTGTGTCTAGGCAAGGTATGTCGAACGACGGCGGCTCGTCGAAAAGGAGCCTTTGGTGCCGTTCAGATCACAAAGTTGATGACTGACGCTGACCGCTAGCTGACGATGCTATGCCAACGTTGGCGATCTGACAGTTGCTGGGCGCATCATTCTTTACCGCGACCTCGGCGGCGAAGCATTGCGGTCGACCGCTTGACGGGTCGATCGGTCGGGGTCGGGATGCGCATTTGCGCGTTCACTGCTGGAAGCGCGAATTGGCAGTCTGAAGCTTGCACCGGTTGAGCTATCCCGAGGGATCTCCTGATTCATCCGCCGAGATATTTGTCTCAAATATTCTCCGGCGTGACTATTTCGAAAGGTATGGACCGCTGAAGCGTAGCGAACGGTGCTTGTGGTCCCATGACATCAATCATTGTCTGCACAAGAAGTGCAGAGGTCGCCTCCAGCGGATGACAAAGGGCTGCGGTGATCAACCCTTCAGATAATCCCTTTCGGGTCTCGGGGCCAATGTCACGGCAAACCAACTTGATCCCCGACCGCCTTTCGGAAGGAACCTCCCTCAGTGCGCGAAGTACACCGGTTATTCCGCCGCCGACGATCAGAATTCCCACAAGATCGTCAGTCGCCTTCAGCAACTCGGCCACCATTCGGTAAGCCTCGCTCGATTCCTCGTGGGTGGGGCGACTTTCCTCCACCGTGAGCCTTGGAGCGTGCTCGCGCAAGTAGGAGCGAAAGCTAGCGTCTGCGACGTCTTGGCATTGATACCGATGATTCCCTATGAAAACCGCAATGCGACCAGGACCATGGGTCGTTTGGGTAATCAGGAAGGCTGCAGTGCGCCCCAGTTTCCAGTTGTCGGTGCCCACATACGCGGCCCGTTCCGGCGCTGATTGGTCCGTAATGTAAGAAACGACTGGTTTCCCCATCTCCTTCAATGAACGGATGGCCTGACCAATGATCGGGTGATCTGCGGCGACCACCGCGACGGCATCGCATGCGTCGCCGAGCGCGATGAGGCGGCTCGAGATAGTCTCTGGCGTCAGCAGATCCACAAAGTCGACGACAGGTTCAATCACCTCGTCCCGACGATCGCGACAGGCGGCGACGATTTTCTTCCCGAACAGCTGGTAGAGGTCGCGGGTGGACTGCTGGAGCAGGAAACCTAATCGGTACTGTGGCGATAGCTGACGGGCCCGGTTATCAATCGCTCCGATAGCGTAAAACCCTATTTCTTCCGCCGCGCTTTGGACGCGTTGGACGGTTTTCGGCCGTACGGAAACGGTCCCACTCAGAATTCTGTTTACAGTCGCTGTAGACACGCCTGCCGCGGTAGCGAGATCGCGAATTGTCGGCCGTTTCATGAATGTTAACCCTCTTTTGTATCATTATGATTGAAGCTAAATGATACAAATGTCATTTTGATATTATTTTCGACTTCTACAAATATCAACCCTCCGATATGAAACGTGCCGAGCTAGGGCTCAATTTGATGATGAGCCCCGGGGCGACTGGACCCGCGAGCACACGACTGATCCGGGAAAGGAGGTGCTGTTACGATGGATGACCTTCAGTATGGGACACGCGACAAGCGCGGCAATTGGGCGCCGCACCGCCGCGCCGAACCGGCGCCGTTGTGGCATCGTCCGTTCAATGCAATAAAGGTCATCGCCTGGATCCCTGAATTTTTTTGGCCGTGGAACGCTTTCCACATCGCCACAGCAATCCTTTGGGTCAACCTGCTCATCCCGAGCTGGCAGAGCCTCGCAAGCTTGTCGCTGCTCAACTATTTCTGGCTATACGGTCTGAACGCCGCCGGCATTTTCCTGTTTTATGGTTTCTTCGAGCTGCGCTACTACGTTCATCGCCGGCAGGGGACGCGTTTCAAATACAATGCGAAATTTCCGTCTGATGTGCCGTCCGACGTTTTCTGGTTCCAGCGCCAGAACCTAGACAATTTCCTGCGGTCTTTCTTTGTCACCATCCCGCTGTGGACCGTGGTCGAGATCGTGATGCTGTGGGTCTACGCCAACAGCTGGGCGGTCTGGCTGCCCTGGACGACCAATTGGCTCTACTTGTCCTTCCTGGTGTTGATCGGACCGTTTGTGCACGAGGTTTATTTCTTTCTGCTGCATCGCGCGATCCATTGGCCACCCCTTTATAAATGGGTGCATTCGGTCCACCACAACTCGATCAACCCGAGCCCGTGGTCGTCTCTGTCCATGCATCCGGTCGAGGGTTTCCTGTACCATGCCGAGGCTTGGCTGCACTTATTGATCCCATCCAACCCGGTCTGTGCCTATTTCACGCTGCACGGCGCCGGTTTCGGCGCAGTCAACGGCCATCTTGGCTTCGAGACGTTCGAACTCACCGACAAGATGAATCTCGATAGCCATTCCTACGTGCATTACCTGCACCATAAGTACTTCGAGGTGAACTACGGCGGTGATGGCCTCGTGCCCCTCGATAAGCTGTTCGGTACTTGGCACGACGGTAGCAAGGAAGCCGACGACGCGATGAAGACGCGCTTCCTCAACAAGAAGGAAAAGCGGCGCGCCAAGCAGGAAGCCCGCGGCGCGGCCTCTGACATGCCGGCAGAGTGACGGGACGACACCGTCCCGCATGTGCCTGAGAGGAGCGGGCGGGCGGGACAGTAGAACTTAATTTCAACACCCGCGAGGCGGGTGAAACCTGGGAGGACGACTGTGACGTTATTCAAGACACTCGTGTCGGCAACGGTGCTGACAGCATTTAGCACTGGCGCGACGCTTGCCGCCAACATCTTCGTCATCGGCGGCAAGCCGGACGACCCGTTCTGGTCAATCGTCAAACGCGGCGCCGAAGACGCGGGCAAGGTGGTCGAAGCCCAGGGTGGCAAGGTCACCTGGCTCGGGCCCCAGAACTACGATAATCTGGGCGTGGACGCCGCCGAACTGATCCGCCAGGCAATCGACCAGAAGGCCGACGCCATTGTCGGTCCGGACTGGGTGCCGGAAGCGATGGACCCTGCGTTCAAGGCAGTCGTGGATGCTGGCATTCCCCTAGTGATTTACAATGCCGGCGGGTTGAAGGCGGCCGATCGCCTCGGCGCCATGAACTATGTTGGCTCTGACGACTACAAAGGCGGCGTCGCCGGCGGCGAGTATCTCGCCAAGGCCGGCAGCAAGAAAGGCGTCTGCATTAACACCCTCCCGGGTGCGGCCAATATCGAGGCTTACTGTGGTGGCTTCAAAGAAGGGATGAAGAATGGCGGCGGCGAAGCCGACGTCCTGCCCTTGCCCGCCACGTCCTTCGGCTCGGCTACAGCTGTGGCCCAGGCGGTAAAGGCCTATCTGCTGCAACATCAGAACGTGAACGCCGTGTTCACCATCGGCAACGTTGACGCCAACTCCGCCATGAACGGCATCACGCAGTCCGGGAAAGACGGCAAGGTTCAGCTCTGCGGCATAAACTTCGACGAGACCATCCTGAATAACGTGAAGGAGGGAAAACAGGCCTGCGCCATCGACCAGCAGGGATACCTGCAGGGCTACCTCGCCGTCGCGATTCTGAATGGCAAGGTGAACTACGGCCTGACCGTGCCGACCCGCGAAATTCTCACTGGCCCCGGCATAATCGACAAGAGCACTGTCGAGGCCACCATTGCGGGCGTGAAGGCTGGGACGCGCTAAGTCCTCAACCAAGGCCGCTCGCGAAGAAGCGAGCGGCCCTTCCATCCCTGTAATGTGGCGACCGCGTTCGGCCGCCCGCTTGCTCGCGGATCCATCATGACGGCGCATCCAGTGATATCTCCCGCAGCCCCGACGTCAGAGCCCGCTCGTCATGGACTGGCGCTCGGCCGTCTGGCGCGCCGGCCCGAGGCGGGCTCGTTCCTCGGCATGGCCGCAGTCTTCCTCTTCTTCGGACTTTTCGGTGGCAGTGGCTTTCTTTCAGCAGCCGGTACGGCCAGCTGGCTCAACGTCGCGGCTGAGATCGGCATTATCGCCCTTCCGATAGGATTGCTGATGATTGCCGGCGAACTGGACATATCGGTTGGCGCTATCATTCCCGCCGCCTCTCTGACCGCCGCCATCATCTCCGGCCACTATGGCCTACCAGATTGGCTCGGCATCTTGGCCGCGCTCGGGATGGGCCTCGCCGTCGGATTCATCAATGGCTTGTTTGTGACGCGAACCATCATCCCGTCCCTCATCATTACCATAGGGACCATGTTCGGCACGATGGGCCTCACGCTTGGCCTCACCGTCATGATCGCCGGCAGCACCGGTGTATCGTTGGTGCCGGACGCTCGCACCAAGGCGATTCTTGGCCAGTATCTCGGGGGCATGTTCCAAGTCACAATTCTCTGGTGGCTGGCCTTCGTCGTCGGCCTATTCTGGCTGCTGCACGTCTCGCCAGTTGGCAACTGGATCTATGCACTCGGCGGTGACAAGGTAAGCGCGCGCAACGTCGGTCTCCCTACCAACCGGCTTACCACCGGCCTGTTCATGTTCAGCGGCTTTAGCGCCGCTTTCGTCGGGGTCAGCCAAGTGATGGTCTACCAAAGCGCGCAGGTTCTGGCAGGCGAGTCCTTCATCTTCAATTCCATTATGTGTGTGGTCATAGGGGGCGTGCTGCTTACCGGCGGCTTCGGCTCAATCGTCGGCATCGTGTTCGGCACGATCACGTTCTCAGTCGTCAACCAGGGAATCTACTTCACCGGTATCGATCCTAACATGGGAAGCATCATCATCGGCGCACTTCTGCTGATCGCGGTGCTCACCAACGACACCTTCCGGCAGCTGGCTCTCAGCTATTCGGCGAAGAAGGCGTGAGGGACAGCCATGACTGATGCAATCAAGTCTTTTCTGCGCCGCCCCGATGCGGGCTCGATCCTCAGCCTGGTCGGTGTCGTACTGTTCTTCGTCATTTTTGGCGGTGTCGACCTTCGGACCCTCGTCGGTGCGGCCAGCTGGGTCAACTTCGCCGCCAATCTCGGCATTGTCGCCATTCCTCTCGGCCTCCTGATGATCTCGGGTGAACTCGATATCTCCATCGGTGCGTTGATCCCAGCGGGCTCAATGACCACCGCCATCCTCACCGGCTATTACGGCATGCCCATGATGGTCGGCATCGTGGGCGCGCTCGCGGTTGGCGTGATGGTCGGCCTCGTCAACGGCCTGCTGACCGTCCGCACTTCCGTGCCCTCGCTTATCATTACGCTCGGCACGCTGGTCGCCATGCAGGGCGTGGTGCTCAGCGCCTCGGTGTTGTTGACCGGCAATGCCAGCGTGGCGGTCACCGCGCCAAGCTGGGCCAAATTTCTGTTCGGCCAACTGATCGGCGGCAGCCACCAGGTCATCATAGTCTGGTGGATAATTGTCGCTGTGATCGTCGGCTTCGTCGTGCATCAGACTCGATACGGCAACTGGCTATTCGCCATGGGCGGCGACCGCATAAGCGCCCGCAATGCAGGCATTCCGACGGGCCGAATGACCATCGCGCTGTTCGTGCTGTCCGCCGTCAGCGCCACATTCGTCGGTATGTGCCAAGCCATCCAGTTCAATTCGGCCCAAGTCTCCGGCGGAATGAGCTTCATCTTCAATGCGATCGTGTCTGTGGTGGTGGGCGGCGTGCTTCTCACCGGCGGCTTCGGCTCGGTGATCGGCATCTTCGTCGGTACAGTCACGTTCGCCATTGTGAGTCAGGGAATCTATTTTACCCAGATTGACCGCAACTGGTCGAACTTGATCATTGGTGTGATGCTCCTGGTGGCTGTGCTGATGAACCAGTCCTTCCGCGAGTTAGCCCTGTCGTACAGACCCCGGAGGGGTGCGAAGCCCGCCGGAGGTGCCGCCAAGCACTGAAAGAAGTTTATGAAATTGAAGGCCAATCCCGCGAAAAAGGGCTGAACGCGTCATGAGCGACAAACCTGCCATTCTCGAACTGAAGAACATCAACAAGTCCTTCGGCGCGATCGACGTGCTGCACGACATTTCATTGGAAGTGCGCCAAGGTGAGGTGTTGTGCCTGTTGGGCGATAACGGTGCCGGCAAATCCACCCTGATCAAGACCCTGGCGGGCGTCTTCATGCCCACCAGCGGCCAAATCTTGATGGACGGCCAGCCGATTAGCTTTAACGGGCCAAGTGATGCGCAAGAGCGCGGCATTGCCACGGTGCACCAATTCGGGGGCACTTTCCCGCTAATGAGCATAGGCCGGTCTTTCTTCGTGGGATTGGAGCCAACGAAGGGCTGGGGCCCGTTCAAGTTCTACGACCGTAAGCGCGCCAACGAAATCGCGGTCAAAGCGGTGCAAGATTTCGGCATCACGCGCATCGACGATGGCGACCGGCTGGTCGGCGGCCTGTCGGGCGGCGAACGTCAGTCCCTGGCTATTGCACGCGCCGTTCATTTCGGGGCCCGCGTCCTCATCCTCGATGAGCCAACCGCGGCGCTCGGCGTCAAGCAGGCGGCACACGTGCTTCGCATCGTCAACGAAGCCAAGCGCCGCGGACTCGCGGTCATCTTCATTACCCACCAGGTGATGCACGCGATGGCTGTGGGCGACCATTTCGCCGTGCTCATCCGCGGTGCCATCGCCGCGGATTTCCGCAAGCACGAAAAGACACGAGAGGAGATCACCGACCTGATGGCCGGCGGCGAGACCATGGCCGACCTCGAAGCCGAGATCGAAAATTATATGGATGAGCACGAAGGCCATCCGCCGCCTCTGGAAGTAGTTGAGGAGCGAACGAGTCGATAGGCTTTCCTCAGCAAGCGCGGCATCCGCCGCCTCCACATCAACCGACGCCTTAGGATTGCCAGGGTCGGCGGCCGTTAACTCAGAAAAAAGCAGAAGAATACATGACAACCCGCATTGCCGTGATTGGCGCCGGCCTAATGGGCGCAGACCATGCTAAAATAGTCGCCGAGGACCTCCCCGGCGCAACGCTCCAGCTGGTGTGCGACAGGGACGAGGCGCGTGCCCGAGCGGTCGCCAATGCTCTTGGCGCGTCCGACATCTCCACCAACCCCGAAGGCGTCATCGCACGGGACGACGTGGATGCGGTGATCATCGCGAGCCCCGATTTCACGCATGCGCCGTTGTCGCAGGCTTCTATCGCGGCCGGCAAACGCGTGCTGTGCGAAAAGCCTCTTTCTCCATCGTCCGACGAGTGTGTCGCAGTGATGGAGGCTGAACAGAAGGCGGGTGCGAAGTTCGTCCAGATCGGCTTCATGCGCCGCTACGACCGCTCCTACCAGGAAATGAAACGTGCTCTATCAGGTGGCCGGCTTGGACGGCCGCTGATGATGCACAATTTCCACCGCAACATTGAAACGCCAGCGGCCGATTTCACCGGCGCCATGGCCATCACCAATTCCGCCCCGCACGAATTCGACGTGGTGCGCTACGTACTCGACACTGAATACGCTTCAATCTCGGCCTTCCAGCCGAAGCGCTCCGATGCGCGTGTCGCGCCAGTCTTCATGGTGCTCCAGACAGTTGACGGCCAACTCGTCAACATCGAGATCAACAACAATGCCGCATATGGCTACGACGTGCGCGCCGAGCTTATTGGCGAGCAGGGTGCTGTGGCGATGAACAATGTCGCCTACACCCGGTTAGATTCGGCGCTCGCCCAGAGCACGGGCTACGATGCAGACTGGCGGACCCGCTACGCCGACGCCTACCGCAGGCAGAATCGCGACTTCCTTCGTTTCGTAACTACCGGCGAGTTCCCCGCCACCGCCGCCGATTGCTGGGACGGCTACTGCGCTGCCACCGTTGCCGAGGCGGGCGTGAAGGCGCTGAACGAAGGGCGCAACGTGTCCGTGCAAATGATCGAAAAGCCGGAGTTTTATGCATGAAGTTGGGTTTCGTTTCCGACAGTCTAGGCGGCCTTCCCTTCGAGACGATGCTGGACCATGCCAAGCGCATGGGCGTCGATGGCGTCGAGGTGAACACCTGCGGCTGGTCCACCGCACCGCATTTCCCGCTCTCGTCCCTACTGGGCGATAAGCAAGGCCAGAAGCGCTTCATCAATGCGTTTGAGGAGCGCGGGTTGGAAATCATCAGCCTCAATGCAAACGGCAATCCGCTGCATCCAACCGACTCAGCCCAGGGTCAGGGGTTGAAAGATACGATTCGCGTGGCCGGGGAAATGGGCATCCGGACCGTGTGCACCATGAGTGGCCTTCCTGCCGGCAAAGCTGCCGACGCCATGCCTAACTGGGTCGTCTCGTCGTGGCCCCCGGAAACGCAGACCATCCTGAAATATCAATGGGAAGAGAAGATAATCCCGTTCTGGACCGACATCGTGGCGCTGGCTCAGAAGAATGGCGTGGAGCGCATTGCGCTGGAACTCCACGGCAACCAGTGCGTCTACAACGTGCCCTCGCTCTTGAAATTGCGGCAGGCGGTCGGCCCGGTCGTAGGCGCCAACCTAGATCCCTCGCACCTCTTTTGGATGGGCGCTGATCCCTTGGCGGCGGCTCAGTCGTTGGGCGAGGCGGTCTACCACGTTCATGCCAAGGATACGATGCTGAACGGCCCGGTGCAGGCGACGACCTCTCTATTGGAAAACGGCAGCCTGATGGATATTCCGGCGCGATCCTGGAGCTACATCACGCTGGGCTTCGGCCACGGCGAGGAGTGGTGGCGGCAATTCTGCTATCGCCTGAAGATGGCTGGCTACGATGGTTGGCTCTCCATCGAGCATGAGGATGTCCTTTTGAACTCGCTCGACGGGCTCGAAAAGTCCGTTGCGCTACTCCAAGGCGTCATGCCGTCCGCCCCTGCCGACTTCAAACCGCAAGCCATCTGAAGGAAGACACCATGCCCTGGATCAACGCCTGTGCCGCCAACGAAATAGAAGCCGAAGAAGCCAAACGCTTCGATCATGGCGGCCGCACCTTCGCGATTTTCCGCAACGACGCGAATGAATACTACTGCACAGACGGGCTTTGCACGCACGAGAAGATTCACCTCGCTGACGGCCTCGTCATGGCCAATACGGTGGAATGCCCCAAGCACGCTTCCGTTTTCGACTTCACGACCGGCGAAGTAGAGACGCCACCGGCCTGCGAGAACCTCAAGACTTACAAGACGAAGGTCGAGAATGGCCGCGTCATGATCGAGGCTTGAGCCATCATGGGCCAACCCTTCCAGCTGGCCGCCTGCGCCGAGATGCTTTGGCTTGATCGCCCAATTGCTTGGCGCGTCGCGCGCTTGCATGAGATGGGTTTCGGCATCGGATTGTGGAATTGGCCGGACCATGACCTCGAGGAGCTCGAGAAGACGGGCGCGACTTTCACAATCATGAACGGCTATCTCGACGGAAGGCTCGCCGATGACGAGCGGGCCGACATTCTCTTAAAATCGGCGCTCGAGACCGCGAAGGTCGGAAAGCGCCTCGGAGTTGCTCGGTTGAACCTGCATGGCACCGGTCTCGGCGAGGGCGGCATTCCTATTGTAAAAACTGACGTCGAGACTGGCCCGATGTGGCTCAAGGCGCGGGACACGTTAAACCGCATCTGTGACATGGCCGAGGCCGAAGATGTAACCTTCACGCTCGAGAATCTGAACCGGCTTGACCACCCCGGCTGCCCATTCGGCTCGACGGCAGCAGTGCTGGCATTGGTGTCGTCGATCAACAGACCGCAATTGCGTATCAATCTCGACCTCTATCACACTCAAATCGGCGAGGGCGATATTGTGCGCTGGTGCGAGAAGTGCCTGCCGTTCATCGGCGAGGTGCAGGTGGCTGACAACCCGGGTCGTTGCGAGCCGGGAACGGGCGAGATGAACTGGCGGTACATCGCGAGAGCTCTATTCGACATGGGATACCGCGGGCCGGTGGGTTTGGAGGCGTTTGCCCAAAACGATCCGGAAGCGGCGTTGGACGCTTTTCGGCGGGCTTTTACGGTGTGAGCTATGCCGGGAACGGTCATCATAGGTGCGATGCGGGTTTGGGCGTTATGATCAAGCGCGGCAAGCTATCCGACTATGCTTTCCGATCCGAACACCGCTCGCAGACTCATTTTCAAGGTCGCCTGAACTGCAGCGGAGGCTGATTATGGGCATGTATCACAACCGTCCTCATGTCGAGGACATCTGAAAGATGAAGAAGAATGGACGGAAAATCTCCATGCTCTTCGTCAGCACGCCCGACGAGGCAGCTGCCGCTGCCGCAGCAGGCATTCATATGCTTTCCATCGAGGGTCGATTTTTCGATTCGGAAATGCGGCAGGCAGCGGGCGACTGTTTCGTACAGGTCGGCCTGCCATATGGCAGCTGGGGCAGCTTTGCTGGCCGCCCGCTGGCGACAGCAGAGGATTATCTGCGTGCAGCCTTCCACTTCGCTGGCATTGGTGGCGACGCCTTTTATTGTGCGGCGTCTTACGACATCCAGAAGGCACTTTGCGACAACTACATCCCTGTCGTTGGCCATATCGGCTTAATCCCGTCATACATCACCTGGACGGGCTGGCGCGCAGTCGGCAAGACCGCGGACGAAGCGATGCGCCTCTGGCGACACACCCAGAAACTTGCGGAGATCGGCGTCTTCGGAGCGGAACTGGAAGTCGTGCCCGATCGGGTCGCGAAATTCTTGGCTGAAAACTCATCGCTTGTCATGCTTGGCATGGGCGCTGGCAAGTATGCGGATGCGCAGTACCTCTTTACGGAAGATGTGTGTGGTTACGGCAAGAACCACACGCCGCGACACGGAAAGGTTTACCGACACCTTGGCCCTGAACTGCAGAAGATCCAGGACGAGCGCCTTGTCGCCTTCAGGGAATACAAGGCAGACGTCGATTCCGGTAGGTATCCCGGTGACGAGCATACTGTTCCGATTGGGGATGCCGAGTTCGACATGTTCATGCAAGCAGCCAAACAGTGAGAACCATGCGTGTGGGGCTATCTGATTCCTCACGAGGGGGCGGTAGACAAGTCGTATCTTGCGACAGTCCGGTGCCAACGCTCGCCGAACTCAAAATGCTGATTGCGAAGAAGGAGCTCGTACTTCCCACGAAGTTGGAAACTGTCGCCCGGGTGATGTTTGCGCAGCCGGACTACGTGGCTTTCGAGAATGCCGCCGCGATCGCGCGCCGATGCGGAGTGTCCCCGACAACCTTATCCCGCCTCGCACCGCGCCTCGGCTTTAGGTCCTTCAAGGAAATGCAGAATTGCTTCCGAAATTGTATCCTAAATCGAAAGAACCAAGCAAAACAAGCTGACACGCTTTCCAGCCCGTCATTGAGAGACGGCCAGACCGCGTCCGGTTAGCTTAGATCATCGAGAGCTGTGAATAGCAGGAGATGGAGCAACCTCGACCTGCAGCGTAGTCCTCGGCAATGTCCGCTTTTCGGCGATGGCGAAGTCCGCAGCAATGACTGACTTGGTGAAGCGTTTCTGGTGGCGTCAGGCGTACGAAAGTCTCTCATGCAGGAACCCGCGGGCCGCGGACGATTGCCTATGGGGATTTGTGCCTCGGGGGTGCCGGCGCTTATCGCGAACCCCGCATTGGGCATGTCGTGGAAGCGGCTTGCGGGCCAGGTCGCAGAGCCTGTAGCGTTGCTTCCGACGGGATTGGTGTGCGTGACGACCGGCGCCACGGCAACGTGCATATAGCATCCTGTTGACCGGCGCTTCAGATGACGCAGGAGGGCCTGATGGTCGGCCAGGTGCGCCGCCGATCCGAAGAAGGCGAGCCGACCGACGTCGTGCAGCGCGACCAGCCGGCTCAGGAACAGACGGCGGAACAGGTTGGCCAGTACTCTGACTGGAAGAAGGAAGGCCGGCCGCGACGATATCCAGCGTGATCCGTCCGGCGCGCGCGATGCCGCCGCCCGGCATCCTGCTGCCTATGGGGTCCCAAGCCCCGCATCAGCATGTCTTGCTGCATGCGCTGCGAAGCGGCGTGATCGGAGCATCGGTCGACAAGGTAGCCATGGCAAGTTCCTCCCGTTGAAGGGAACTCCATGGTCATATCGCAGGCTTTACCTGCTCAAGGCCTATGAATACGCGTCACCTCAGAACCAGGCGACCCTCCCGCGAAGCGGGTCGTCTAATCGCTCGAGCGTCAAGGGGGTGAGTGCAAGGCTGTCGTCCTTTCTGTCGATTCTCGTTCGTCCGCATGCCGGGTACAGGGTCGTCTACGCGGTC